>CAMZLL010000223.1 GCA_947311505.1 uncultured Cryomorphaceae bacterium | reverse complement strand
GCGACTATTATTTTGTCAAACAACCCCGTAGCTCGTTCTACTACAGAATAGTGACCTAGTGTAATGGGATCAAATGAACCGGGAAAAACTGCAATTTTACGCATGGTTTGATGTATTAAATAATAATGATGTTGTGCTCTACGAAATATCGACTCAAAAGATACATGACAACCATAATTTTGTATTTTCTATTTAATATGTATTGAAGAAAAAACATTTGATGCACCTATTATTTTCTTAAATCAAATAGACGTTGCACATATTTTCCAACGATATCAAATTCAATGTTAACTTCTGATCCAATTTTAATAGTTCTAAAACTTGTGTTTTCAAACGTATAAGGAATAATAGACACGCTAAAACCATTCTTAGTTGAGTTGACAACCGTAAGACTAACTCCATTAATAGTGATAGAACCTTTTTCTACCGTAACATTATCAGAGTTTTTATATTCAAAATGAAAGTCCCAACTACCATTATTGTCTTCTATTCTAATGCATTTAGCAGTCTGATCCACATGTCCTTGTACAATATGCCCATCTAGCCTACTTCCAATCTGTGTACAACGCTCTAGGTTCACAACATCATCTACATCTAAGTTTCCTAGGTTGGTTCTTTTTAATGTTTCATCTATGGCGGTTACAATGTAGGTGCCGTTCTCAGCACTAATTTTCACTACCGTAAGGCAAACACCATTGTGCGCCACGCTCTGATCCACTTGTAGCTCATTTGTAATGGGGCTCAGAAACTCAAAATGAACGTTTGTTCCTTCATGGGTTTTGTTCTTTAATGTACCAAGACATTCTATAATACCAGTAAACATAATTTCTAAATTTTTGCAAAGTTAATACACTATGTCTTCTGTAATGCTATATTCAAAACAAATAAGTAATTAACATGTTAAATATTACTTTAACAACTATTAACGAAATGGATTCAATAATAAATCTTAGATTTGCAACAACTTAACTAAAAATAATTCAAATGAAAAAGATAGTATATTCGATATTAGCACTAACTGTAATTGGCTTTACAAGTTGTGGAGAAACAACAACTGAAACAAAAAAAGAAGAAGACCAAAAGGAAGTTGAAATAGAAGTGCAAACAATAAGCGGCACATTTCATACCGCTGCAGGAGCAACAATTACTTGGCATGCAAAACACAATCAAGATGAAGATTTTGTTCATACTGGTACGGTTCCTACAACAGGCACTGTAGTAGTTGAAGACAATAAAATAATAGGAGGTAATTTTTCTTTTGATGTCATAGACCTAGATAAAGATGGTGAAGGTAGCATGGACGTAGAATTAGAAAATCACTTGAAAGAACCGGGATTTTTTGATGTTGGTGTTTTTCCAAAAGCTTTATTTTCAATTAAATCCGTTTCTAATAATCAAATAACGGGAGAATTAGAAATAATAGGGTTTAAAAAAGAAATTACAGTTGATGTTAAATCTCATATAGACGATGGAGGCTTGCATGTATTTGGTTCAGTAATGGTTGATTTTCTTTCGTTTGGAATGCAAAATCTAGTAATACCTGAGGGTTCTACAGAGGAAGAAATAGCAGAAGCTCCAGATTCAAATATTACGATAGATTTTGATTTTTTACTTGAAGCTGCAAAATAAAAATAAACAGCTCACTTAAAGCGGGCTGTTTTTATATTGGTTTATGGTATAAGTAGCGTTATCATTGATAATTGGGTTTGATACAATTAAAAAAATGAATCACATTAAATATCATAAAAAAACATCTCCAGAATTCCGATAAGCAAGTTGGTTTGGGTATATTTGCATTTAGAATAATTCTAAACAAGATGCAAGAAAACAATTCACTTTCAGAAATGAGCGTAGAAGACGCTAAAAAATTATTACAAAAAAAAATCATCAATGTCCTAAAAACCATATATGATCCAGAGATTCCCGTAGATGTTTTTGAACTTGGATTGATTTATGAAATAAAAATAGATGACGAATTTAATGTAATGATAGAAATGACATTGACCTCGCCTAATTGCCCCGTAGCAGAATCTATGCCCGCAGATATAAAAGAAAAATCCGGTCAGGTTTTCGGAGTAAAATCTTCTGATGTGAATATTGTTTTTGATCCTCCTTGGAGTCAGGATTTTATGAGCGAAGAAGCTAAATTAGAATTAGGATTCCTTTAAAATTATAACATTGAGTACTATCATTAATAAAATAGCAACATCTGCACTATTTAATTTTGATCTAGAGTCATTAGCTGTATCGGGAAAACGAATAAATCTCGACATATCGGATTGGCTTTGGCAAGGAATGATTGTAAAAGAAAAAGAATTTAAACAACATATCAAAGATCACAATTGGGAACAATATCAAGATGCTTTAGTATATATTACGTGTACTGCAGATGCTATCATTCCTAATTGGTCCTATATGCTCATTGCGGCACAACTTACTGATAGTTGCCTATATTACCACTTAGGGACAAAAGAAGAACTAAACCAAATGGTATTTGCATCAAAAATTGAACAATTGGATTTAAGTATATTCAAAAATCAGCGGGTATTAATAAAAGGCTGTAGTGATGTGGCTGTTCCTTCGAGCGCTTATGTCTTACTTTCGCAAAAATTATTACCCATTGTAAAATCACTTATGTACGGAGAAGCCTGTTCTAATGTACCCATTTATAAAAAGAAAAAATGAAATATCTAATTTTAAGTATTACCTTTTTAATTGCTTGTTCTATGGCATATAAATCAGCTGTTGATACTACCATTTATCAATTTAAGGTAGTCGATATTTATGGAGAAGAATTTGATTTTTCCTCCCTAAAAGGCAAGAAAATAATGATCGTGAATACCGCATCAAAATGTGGTTTTACACCACAATACGAAGGTCTAGAGGCGTTGTACAAAAAATACAAAGATCATAACTTTGTGATTATTGGTTTTCCGGCAAACGATTTTTTAAAACAAGAACCTGGTAATGACGCAGAAATAGCCTCATTTTGTAAAAAGAACTATGGAGTATCATTTCCAATGATGGGAAAAATATCTGTGAAAGGAAAGGAGATACATCCGATTTATTCTTTTCTAACATCTAAAGAAAAGAACGGAGTATTAGACTCCAAAGTAAAGTGGAACTTTCAAAAGTATTTGATTAATGCTGACGGTACTTTACACCAAGTGTTTTATTCATCTACCTTACCAAATGATGCAGCTATAGTTAGTTGGATAGAGAATTGAAAACGAAGGTTACTTTTATTCTACTTTACTTTTTAAATTCATTTACAAATTCTACCAAATTTTCAATCTCGCCATTCGTAAGAGTAGTGCCAAAAGTTGGCATGTTTCCTTTTCCTGCATTAATTATAGATTTCTTTTCTGCGTTAGAAAGTATTGATTTGGTAAGATCAGCTGCTCCAGATACACCAAGGTTACCTTTTCCGCCATGGCAACGAATACAATGTGTGTGATATAGAATTTCTACCTGATCTTGATGTTCTTGCTCAGAAGAGTTGCAAGAAATAAATAAAAAGCAGACACTAAATAAGAACAATAGATATTTGAAATTGATTACCAAGGAATTCTTGCTAAAATCAAAAGCAGTCCGATGGAGAAAAACAAAGCTGTAGCACCAAATTTCTTAGTGTCTTCTGTAGCTTTTTTAGCCTTAATATGCCCCACAGTAATCAATACTGCTCCAATAATCATAGTAAGAGGATGCTCTAAGGCGTGTAATCTCAAAGTGGCATTACTCATTTCGCTAAACCCTTTATAGGCACCTGTTATAAAATACAAAATCAAACCTAGAACAACTTGTGTATGTGTGAAACTAATCGATAAAATACTTACCAGTTTATCTTGATTGGTATAGCCTCCTTTTTTCTTTTTCATAAATGCGTTTACTATCGCGTAAAGCAATATTGCAAGTACCAACCATCTCAACCCTGAATGTGCGTGTCTTAGTATGTTTTCCATTATTTTTAAATTTTATTTTTTGTAAAAATACTTATTCCTATTTGATTGTAGTCTATTTTCTATAAAATGTTATTTTTGCTTTCTTAAATGAATGAAAATACAGAGAATAGCGAAATGTCCTTTTTAGGACATCTAGAAGAAATGCGTTGGAGATTGGTCAAATCTACAATTGCTGTTCTTGTGGTAGCAATCATCATATTTATCAATACAAGGTTAGTAATAGACAATGTCTTTATGACCATGAAATCTCCAAATTTTCCAACCTATCGTTTTTTTTGTTGGGTGTCGCAGCAGTTGGGTTTTGAAAACATGTGTCTTGGCGAAATACCAATCAATCTACAGAGTATTACCACCACAGGACAATTTACCACCAATATGTATTTTGCCTTTATCGGTGGGTTTATCATTACATTTCCTTTTATATTTTATCAATTTTGGTCTTTTTTAAAACCCGCCCTCAAAAGCAATGAAGTTAGCGTAGCAAAAGGATCTGTTTTTTATGGATCATTACTTTTTACACTCGGTATTTTATTTGGATACTTTGTAGTAAGTCCATTGTCTGTTCAGTTTTTTGGCACTTATTCTATGTCCGATGAGTTTAGCAATAACTTCACTATTACCAGTTATCTCTCTATGATTACAACTACTACGCTTTTTAGTGGATTATTTTTTGAATTGCCAATGATTATTATGATACTTGCAAAATTAGATATCGTTTCCTCAGGTTTGTTAAAGAAATATAGAAAGCATGCCCTTGTGGGAATCCTTATTTTAGCAGCCGTTATCACCCCTCCTGATATTATTAGTCAAGTTTTGGTTGCAATACCTGTACTTATACTCTACGAAATTGGTATATTAGTCGCCAAAAGAATAGAGATTTCAAAAAAATAAAAATGAAAACTACTTCACTTACTATATTTTTATTGTGCTTTGCTGCATCAATGTTTGCTCAAAAAACAAAAGTATCGGGTTGGGTTATAGACGCAGCCAATGGAGATACCTTACCTTTTGTCAATGTGTATTTTCAAGATACCAAAATCGGAACGAGTTCAGATATCAACGGGTCGTTTACATTAGAATCTTATTATGCTACCGATACTTTGGTTGCCTCGTTTGTAGGATACAAAAAGTATAAGGTTTTTATAAAAAAGGATGAAGAGCAAACGTTAACGATAAAACTTGACATAGCATCAGAAGCATTACCAGATTTGATTGTTTTACCCAATGATGAAAACCCAGCGCATCCTTTACTAAGAAAAGTAATTAGAAACAAAGAGATTAACAATCGTGAAAAACTGGACTACTACGAGTATGAAGTTTACAATAAGATAGAATTGGATATTAATAACCTTACAGAGGAGTTTACGGAGAGTAAAATGTTCAACAAATTTGATTTCATTTTTGATAATATTGACAGCTCGGAGGCGAAGACATTTTTACCACTTTTTATGTCAGAATCTATCTCTGATTTTTATTATAGAAAAGATCCTAAAACCGAAAAAGAATACATAAAAGCCACTAAAATTTCGGGTGTTGAAAACGAAAGCGTTTCCCAATTTACAGGAGATATGTATCAAAAGGTAAATATTTATGAGAACTTCTTACCTGTATTTGGAAAAAACTTTGTGAGCCCAATTTCCAATAGAGGATTAAATAATTACAAGTATTACCTAGTAGATTCTATGTTTATAGACGAATACTGGTGTTACGAAATGGAGTTTTATCCAAAAAGAAAAGGAGAGCTAACCTTTGAGGGGCGCTTATTTATTCACGACACAACGTATGCTATCAAATCTGTAGAAGGTTATATTTCTAAGGATGCCAATATCAATTTTGTAAACGAACTAAAAGTAAAGCAAACCTTTGAACAAGTTGAAGATGAAGTCTGGATGCTTACCAAAGATGAATTGTTTGTGGATTTTCAGATTATGGATAAGGCAATGGGGTTTTATGGGCGAAAAATATCTACGTTTAAAGACTTTGTGATAAACAAACCCAAAGACCCTGAATTTTATACTGGCTATGAAAGCATAATCGTATCTGATAGTGCTCAAGATTATGGCGATGAATATTGGCATCAAAACAGACATGTGAAACTCACTGAGAATCAAGAAGGAGTGTATGCTATGATAGATACGCTAGAGAACCTTCCAATAATGAAAACCTATATATCTACCATTCAAACACTAACAACAGGATACAAAATAGTTGGGCCTATAGAAATAGGACCTCTGTTTACCATTTATAGCAAGAATATAGTTGAAGGTCATCGTTTTAAATTTGGTTTACGAACCAGTAATGATTTTAGTAAAATGGTTGAATTTTCTGGTTATGGAGCCTATGGCACCAAAGATCAGGAGTATAAATATGGCTTGGGAACGCGGTTTTTTATCACCAAAAAGCCTAGAAGACTCGTGCAAATGGTTTACAAGCATGATGTAGAACAAACAGGAATTAGTTCTAATGCATTCAACACTACTGGAATTGCTAATTCATTTAGGAGAAATCCGTACAACAAATTGGTTTTTAACACCGAGTTTAGAGCCAGCTATTTTAGAGAATGGTTTCAAGGATTTTCGAGCACTGTTTTGTTTAGAACCACCAACCTTAGACCCATAGGAATAACCACCTTTAACGTAATAAATACAGATAGTTCAATCACAGCTTTGAATAGTGTTTCTACATCTGAGATATCTTTTAACACCCGATTTGCATATCACGAAGAATATTTGTCAGGCGAGTTTAATAGAATAAGTTTAGGAACTAAAAAACCGATCATCTCATTTACTTATACTTATGGAATTCCTAATTTTATTGAAAGCAAATACGAATATCATAAATTAAAATTTGATTTCAAACACAAGTTAAAACTAGGTATTTTTGGAGTAAATAAATACCAGTTTGAAATTGGAAAAGTACTAGGAAAAGTACCCTATCCTTTGTTAGAAGTTCATAATGGAAATGAGACTTGGAGCTACAATGACAACTCTTTCAATATGATGAATGTACTAGAGTTTGTCAGTGATGAATACATTAGTTTTAAAACCGAACAACATTTATATGGCTTGTTTTTGAACAAAATTCCACTTTTAAGAAAGCTTAAATGGCGAGAAGTTGTAACTTTGAAAGGTGTATATGGTCAGATGAGCGACAAGAACAAAGCGGTTATGCAACTGCCGAGTTTTACATCTACACTTAAAGATAAGCCATACCTCGAAATGGCAGCAGGAATAGAAAACATATTTATGTTTTTCAGAGTAGATGTGGTGTGGAGAATGACTTATTTAGATAATGAATACGATGGTATTAAAGTAAGCCCAATAGGAATAAGAGGTAAATTTCAATTTGATTTCTAATGATATTAAGTACTACAGAAATAAAGAAAGCCTACAAAGGCAGACAGGTGGTAAAAGGCATCAGTATGGAAGTCGCTCAAGGCGAAATTATAGGACTTCTTGGTCCTAATGGAGCAGGCAAGACCACTTCATTTTATATGATGGTGGGCTTAATTAAACCAGATTCTGGAAAAGTTTTTTTGGATGGAAAAGACATTACCAAATACCCAATGTACAAAAGATCTCAAATGGGAATCGGATATCTTCCGCAAGAAGTTTCAGTTTTTAGAAATCTAAGTGTTGAAGACAACATATTGGCAATATTGCAAATGACCAAACTATCTCGAAAGGATCAAAAAGATAGACTCGAAGAATTGATAGAAGAATTTGGACTAGGACATGTCAGAAAAAACATGGGAGGAAAACTTTCTGGAGGCGAAAAAAGAAGAACTGAAATAGCACGAGGATTAGCGATAAACCCCAAATTTGTATTACTTGACGAGCCCTTTGCAGGTGTAGATCCCATAGCCGTGGAGGACATTCAGAGTATTGTTTTAAAGTTAAAGAAAAAAAACATTGGCATATTAATAACCGATCACAATGTTCAAGAAACATTATCTATCGTTGATAAAGCATATTTACTTTTTGAAGGTGCTATTCTTAAATCTGGAACTGCCGAAGAACTCGCAGTGGATGAACAAGTAAAAAAAGTATATTTAGGACAAAATTTTGAACTTAAAAAGAAAGTATTTGATGATTAGAGTAGTTTACCTTTTAGTGGTGATATTCGTTTTTCAATATACCAGTGCCCAACATCAAGATTGTAGCACCGCATATCGATTTACCGATTCTATGGGCGTTGTTGATTTAACCAAAGGCGTTGGTAATGAACTAGAAATCAAAGGGAATAGTATTAAAAATAAATATCTGTTTACCAAAGAGCACAATACCGCATGGGTAATAATAGACTTCACTACTGAAGGGTTGTTTCAATTTGAACTGACACCACAATATAAAAACGAAGATTTTGATTTTGCTGTTTTTAAGTATTTTGGATCTTCTACTTGTGACAGCATCAAACAAAACAAAACGCTCCCAATACGAAGTAATTTAGCTCGAAGAAACCCAAGCAACGGAAGTATAACAGGCTTAAAAAAAGAAGCCGATAATTTATATGCAGCGGCTGGTCCAAACACAACTTTTTCTAAATCAATTGCTGTAAATAAAGGGATGTCTCTATTGTTAATCATAGACGCACCCTATACGATAAGAGGAGGTTTTACTATAAAAAACAATTCTACTTACACCTATGAAGTTAGAACAATAGAAATAAAAGAAAAACTACCAGAGCCTCCTCCGGCACCAAAAAAAGTTACCATTCACGTAATAGACAAAGACGGTAGCACCATTTCTAACCCTAGTATTTATCTAAAATCATTGAGTAAAGTACATAGAGATAACCCAACTATAGATGAAGATGGCAATGTATTTAGTGCGTATTTTAAAAGCAGTGTGACCCAAAGTATTTTAATTACACAAAAAGGATACGTCCAAACAGAGTTTAATTTTAAATGGTCTGGCAAAACAGACACAATTGTAGAAGTTCCATTACTTAAATTAACTAAAGGGATGAAACTTCAATTTGAAAATATTTTATTTGCGGCAAACAGTGCTAATATAAAACCCGAAAGTAAAGATGATTTGGAAAAACTAACATTATTTTTGCAGAGTAATCCACAAATATTTGTGGAAGTTGGCGGACATATTTATAGTGCAAAGAAACGCAATAAGAGAAAATTTGTGAAATTATCGACTAGAAGAGCAAAGGTTATTTATGAGCATTTAATAAACAACGGCATAGATCCGAAAAACATGACCTACAAAGGTTATGGCAACTCTCAGATGCTTTATAAACTACCAAAATCTTCCAAAGAATACCAGGCTAATAGAAGAGTAGAACTTACTATTACTAAGATTAAGTAAATGATTTTGCATATAGAAACATCCGGTAAAACATGTTCAGTAGCACTAGCTAAAGAAGGTGTGTTAATAACTTACATTGAAAGCACTCCTGAAAAATTTCAACATGCAGAAGTTCTCAATGTATATATAGAACAACTAATGCTGCAGGCAAGCGTATCTTTAAAAGAATTGAGTGCCGTGTGTGTATCTAGTGGACCAGGCTCATACACAGGATTGAGAATAGGAGCATCTACCGCTAAGGGTTTGTGTTATGCTTTGGATATTCCTCTCATTTCAGTGGCTACTCTAAAAGGTATGTATTCGCAGTTTTTAGATACCTACTCTGGAAAATCCACCTATTTTTGTCCAATGATCGATGCCAGACGAATGGAAGTTTATACCTCAAGATTTGATGGCTTGGGTAATGTAACTTCCGAATTAAAAGCTCTTGTTGTAAACGACTCTACTTTTGCCACACATTCCAATCCTCTCGTTTTATTTGGCGATGGAGCAGATAAATTACATGAAATTCCTCTTTCAAAAAATGTGACCATATCTAAAGGATTCAAACCTACAGCACGAGGGTTGGTAAAAGATGCCTACGCTAAGTTTCAAGCAAAAGACTTTGAAGATGTAGCCTATTTTACTCCCAATTACTTGAAAGAGTTTAGGGCAGGGTAACGATCAATCCAATTTATACTTCCCTTTGTACTTTTTATAATTTCTACTCTGATGATTGTCCAAAACGATAAACCTTCCTTGTACAAAAGCTAAAGTCACATTGTTTGTTTTCATATCCAGCGCATCTCCTGATGATACAAAGAGTGTAGCGTCTTTGCCTTCTTCCAAAGACCCTAGAACATTATCTATGCCCAATATTTTTGCCGTATTTAAAGTTACAGCAGCTACTGCTTTTTCGTACTCTAATCCATAAGCAACTGCCGTACCAGCATAGAACGGTAGATTTCTAGTGCCCATTGCCTCCATACCTCCAGAGTTTTCAATGCAAAACAACACCTTCTTGTCTGATAAAATTTTAGGTAATTTGTAGGGTAGGTAAACATCATCTTCTGGGCGTTTTGGTAAACTGTGTACTCTTTGAAGTATGATGGCTATTTTATTTTCATTCAGTCTTTTAGCGAGTTGAAAAGCATCGTAACCTCCAATGATTACTAATTTTTCTATCTTATATTTTCGCTTAAAGTTGATAATATCATTGATTTCTCGATAAAGGGAGGCGTGAACATATAGCGTTTTACTTCCTGCAAACAAATCCCTCATGGCTTCTAATCTCAAATCTTTTTGCGGAGCTTCTTTTTGCTTGCTATACGCTTGGGCTAAATCAAAGAACTGTTCGGTTTCTAACACTTTTTCAGTATATTTCTTAGATTTTGTAGATGTGCCAGGCTCAGCCCACCATCCTGTTGTTTCTATAGCTTTTGGCCAATTTAAATGGATGCCGTCATCTTTTTTATACACGGCATCTTCCCAATTCCATCCGTCAAAATGCACAATAGAAGATGTTCCGCTTATTCTACCACCACGAGGTGTTATTTGCCCCACAAGTATGCCGTTAGTACGAACGGTTGTAGTTACTTCACTATCTGTATTAAAAGCAATCAAGGCACGAACATTTGGATTAAATGAACCCGACTCTTGTTGATCTCTACTGGCACGTACTGCTTCTATTTCATTTAAACCAAGTGTTGTATTTGGGGCTATAAAACTTGGATATACGTACTGATCTTTTATATCAATAATGGTGTCGTAATCCGCTTTGTTAATAGTCGTGGTCAAGGCATCTTTAACTAAAATTATTTTTCCATTATGAATCCCTATTGCAGATCGTTTTATTACGGTGCCATTGCCAATATGTGCCGTGCCATTGAGAAGAAGTATCTTCTTATTCGTTTTCTCCCCAGGTATCTCCTGAGCCTTTAGTTGAATTGAAAACAATAGCACAATAACAGTAAGTGTTCTAAATATGTATGTCATTCTTTTTTTATTTATATGTTGTCTTGGAGTTTTTGTTGTCTTAGTCAATAAATTTTGCTCCTGAACAATTATGTATTTGTTGCTCCTTTGGTTTTACTTTTTGCGTATCTGCACCAGCATTCTTTGCTGCTATCATTTTATGAATTAGTCGTTGTCGTTCTTTTCTTATTTCTTTTTGCATTTCTATATTTCTTTTTGCATCAAAATAGACAACGCCATCTATGATTGTATTTTCTACTCGTGCATATATACTAAGCGGATTGGCTGTCCACAAGACTACATCGGCATCTTTTCCTACTTTAAGACTTCCCATTCTGTGATCAAGATGTAGCAATTTTGCTGGGTTTAGGGTTACCATTTTCAAAGCTTCTTCTTCGGTCATTCCTCCATATTTTAGCCCTTTTGCAGCCTCTTGATTCAATCTACGCCCCATTTCGGCATCGTCAGAATTGATAGCGGTAATTATTCCCATCTGATTAAGTAATGATGCATTGTGTGGTATAGCATCTTGCACTTCAAATTTATATGCCCACCAATCGCTAAAAGTAGAACCACCCGCCCCATGTTCTTTCAGTTTATCAGCTACTTTATATCCTTCTAGTATGTGTGTGAAGGTGTTCAACGTAAAATCCATAGAGTCTGCAACGTGTATCAACATATTGATTTCAGATTGGACATACGAATGACAACTTACAAAACGTTCTTTATTTAAAATCTCCACTAATGCATCTAACTGTAAATCTCTTTTTGGAGGAGTAATATTTTCCTCTTTATTGCGTTTCTTTTTTCCCGTTCCTCCATGATGTGATTTGTTTAAATAAGACTTCCATTGTGTATCGTATTCTTTTGCACGGATAAATGCATCGTAATAAACCTGCTCTACTCCCATTCTTGTTTGCGGAAAACGAATGGTGTTGAAGTTGCCCCAATTAGACTGTTTTACATTTTCTCCCAATGCAAATTTTATAAAACCATCAGCCTCTTTTATTTTCATTTGCTCAGGACTTTGTCCCCACCTGAGTTTGATTAATGCACTTTGTCCTCCTATAGGATTTGCCGAGCCATGTAACAGTTGACAAGCAGTAGTACCACCAGCCAATTGCCTGTATATATTAATATCGTTGTTACGCAAAACATCACCTATTCTCACTTCTGCAGTAATAGCATGCGAGCCTTCATTAACCCCACTTTGTATAGCAATGTGCGAATGCTCGTCTATGATGCCTGGAGTAACATGCATACCTGTCCCGTCTATAACTAAAGTGTTTTGATCTACAACATCCAAAATTTTGGCAATCATTGCTATTTTTCCATTTCGTATCAGTAGGTCAGATTGATAGGTCCCTTTATCTTCTAATGTCCAAAGCGTGGCATTTTTTATAAGGATAGGCTGTGACCGAGGAAGTGAATCCCACCCATAAGCCATCATTGGATAATTAAATTTTGGCGACTGTATAGAATCTATTTGCTCATTATTTTTTTCTTTCTTAGCATTTTCGAGAGCGTTATTTTTTTCTTTTCTTATTGCTACCCAGACTAACCATTCTCCTCTATGGTCTTGACCTTTTCCATCCCAAGACCCAGAATCGTAATTAATGTTTCCTGCCAAACGATACGTACCTTCGGTAAGTGTGTAGCTCAATGTGATGTAATCTTTTTCTACCTTTACCGTAACAGGTACTTTCTTTTCTTTGGTTATTTTAATGGGTTTACCCAAAACAGCATCGATAACCAAGTCTCCAGATTTAGAAATGCTATCTACAATCATATCATATACCAATTGTCCTTTTGGTTTACTCAATTCTCCGGTAATTTTTAATGTTCGGGTTATTTGATTTACATTCAAATTATATGTACCTCGCACATCTACCATATTCCATTGGTTGATAGTGTATTTTTTTCCTTGCACCCAATTTTCATATATAATAGCATCTTTTTCAAAAATATTATTGGAAGTTATGATGAAGTTTGCCAATTTTCCTTTAGTTAATGTTCCTAGTTCCTGATCTGCTCCGATAAGTGTTGCTGGGACTATTGTTAAGGCATTCAGTGCATCGGCTTCTGTTAAGCCGTGACTTACCGCTTTTCGTAAATTGTTCAAGAAAGACTCTCCTTTTTTTAATTTGCTTGAAGTTATGGCAAAAGCTATAGAATCCTTGGCAAGTTGCATCAAATTAGTTGGAGCCAATTCCCAATGTTTTAACTGCGACAACGTAACATATTGAGCATCAAAAGGATTGCTTACGTCATAAGCTTTAGGAAATGAAAGAGGCACAACTAAAGTGCTCTTAGTGGTTTTTATTGCTACTAATTCTTGGTATTCGTCACCATTGCCAACTATAATAAAGTTTTGATTAAATTCATCTGCGATTTTGCTTGCTCTAAGTACAGATAACTTATCTCCTACATCTATTATTTTAGGATAGTTTTTTGTGGCAGCATAGGCTTCCAAAGATAAATTTTTATTTTCTGTATCAATATTCGTCTCATAGTACATGCCATCATAATTGTATTGACGAAGCAATGCAATACTTCCCATAAGTGACGTTGGGTAAACTTGATGCGATGTTCCTTTTTTAAATGAATAATGACTTGATACTTTTTCTTCTATAATCTGATAATGTTCTGTATCGGTCAACGACACAAGAGCTCCCGTACCCCTTACTATACCATCTTTTTTGTGTGTTAACACCGTTGCAAAACCAAGCTTTCTTAATTCTTTTGCTTTTTTTGCATCATAACTATAGTCTTGAATAGCATTTACCTCTGGATGAATGGCTTCGTTCCAGTAATATGCACCTTTTATAGAAGATGTGTATTGTGGGTAATTACTTTTTTTCTTAACAATAGGCGAAGGCAAACCAAAATCAGAATTCAATTCAATAAACGCAGGGTAAATATGTTTACCTTCTAAATCTGTTACTATGGCATTATTAGGAGTTTTGGTTTTGCCACCCACATAAATAATTTTGTTTTGTTTGATAATAACAGTTCCTTTGTGAATGCTGTTTTCTCCATTGATATGAACGGTTGCGTTTTCAAACACATAAGTAGGTGTGTTTTTACTATGAACACCATTGGTGTTGAGGTTGTTTTGCGCCAAAAATATAGTTGGCAGACAACAAAACAAAACAAGGATTATACTTTTCATAACGATCTATTGAAATAAGTATTTCAAAGATACATTATTCAAAATAGTAGCGAATAATTATTGTCAAATTTTATATATTCGTTTGGTTTGAACATGGGGTGTTATTTTCTGAAAAATTCAAAATATATGCACGTTTAGGAAGGATTATAATATCAATTGAAACTTCATAAAAAAGACATAAGTAAAATGGAATTTAAGGCATCAAAATATACAGCATATCTTTTAGTTTAAGAATTTATAATTGAGAAACGGTTACTTTTAGGGATTTTAATTCAACCTTTATCAAAGAGTTGATTACTTTTGAGGCAAATAAATATTTTGATATATCAAGTACAATCATACGTAGGTTTTGTAAGTAAAGCTAAGCACAAAAGGAGATTAGAAAACGCCTTTTTAAAACGTTTTGCTGCCAATGTTTTGGATAAAAATAAAAAGTACTATGCTTTCATGGCATTAGAATTGGTTAGAGATAAACTTTTACTAGACAAAGAGCTCATAACTGTTTCCGATTTAGGGGTGGGTAGTAAAAAACTAAAAGCTAACAAACGCAGAATTTGCGATATTGCAAAGCTCTCTTTAAAGAAACCAAAATTTGCAGAAATTCTATTTAGACTGATTAATGATTTACAACCTTGCACTGTTTTAGAATTGGGAACTTCTTTGGGTATCACAACTGGATATATGGCTAAAGCAAACAAAAAAGCTAAGGTTTATACTTTAGAAGGATGCTCTGAAATTGCAAAAGTTGCTAAGACTACATTGACTCAATTAAACTGCAAAAATGTAGAATTGTTGGTGGGTAGTTTTGATCATTTATTACCTGATGTACTTAAAAAAAAGAATACTTTTGATTTGATATTTATTGACGGAAATCATAGTAAAGACGCTACGCTTCGCTATTTCAATATGTGTTTGCCACATCTAACTGATACATCCATTATTGTTTTTGACGATATTCATTGGTCTAAAGGAATGAACGAAGCTTGGAATGAAATTAGTAATTCTTCGGTTATTTCTTTTTCTATAGACCTCTTCGAAATGGGTATTATTTTCTTTAATAAAAACACTGGAGTTAAAGATAAATGTACTTCTATTCTTATTTAGAACCAAAGTTTTATAATGCCAGTTGTCTATCCATATCACCTTAAGGGCATCTCTAAAAACTCATTTCTTTTTTCATTTAAACACCTCACTCAACTACTCTCCTGAAGCACCTGTGTTATCAAATAAATGAATAAACCCTGTTAAAATGAGAGGTTCTATACCAGTAAGTCGAATTGTGTTTACGGTGCATACATAATAATAAACTCCATCTGGAACAGGCGTATTTGCTTCTTGATGTTTTCCATCCCAATTTACATCTGGATTTGTTGTAGTGAAAACTACTTGTCCCCAACGATTAAAGATATCTATCTTTATATCTTTTACATATCTGTATGGAATTAAAGCAGAGAATAAATCATTATTTCCATCTTCATTAGGAGAAAAAACATTTGGAAGTGCATAAATAGGACAATTATCAAAACAAACAATATTGCTGCTATCACTCTCATTACCATATTGCACAGAATCTACAGCAGTTACTACATAACACCCTGCAATAGAGCCTTCATTGTTGTGTGTAAACGAAGTGTCTTGATTGGAGTTAAATTGATGTATCAAGGTCATTGCACTATCTTTTATAGGCGTGTAATAAAGGTTGTAGCTCATTACATCATCAGCACAGTTGTTGTTTGGGTTGGTCCAAGTAAGAATATTATCTCCCAAATCACAATCTCCTTCCAAAAATAAAACAGGGGGGCAAGGTGGTGTTAGGTCAATTGGAGTAGCACAAGATATTTGACTAAAATTTTCAATAGGATTAATAATACTCGGATTGGAATAGTAGCCAATACTTTTTATATAATAGCAATATTCAGTACCATTGACCAACCCATCATCTTTGTATGTTTGAGATGGTGTAGTACCTACCAAACTAAATGGTCCACTACTAGATAAAGCTCGATAGATTTCATAGTTGGTGTTGATCCAAGGAACTTGTTCGTTCCAAGATAGCGTAACCGCATTATCACTTCCTACAGTGCTTATAAAAATAGAACCTCCAGAATTTGAAGTACCTACCAAAGAGTCGTTGCCTAGATGAGTGTAAAACAGCTCTACCCTATAAAAATATTCTTGTGATGCTGTATTCAAATTAGTTGCTATAAGCATAGAGTCCAATTGATACAAAAGAGGTTGCGAAGGAGTCTGTCCAATATTCGTATTGATGTTATTGATTGAACTTCCTTGATATACTTTATAATGATAAGGACCAGGAAATTGAACGGTATCTAACTCTGTTGGTTTAGACCACATTATGCTATCTGCTCCTACAGATACATCGGTAGTGTTGACAGACACATGCGTAAGAATAGGCACTTCTTTTTGAAGACGAGCACAAGCTGAATCTGAGGGGCAGCTCAATACTTGATTGGTGTTATAAAATGCTCTTACTACATAACAGTAATCAATGCCTAATGTGAGACTTGTGTTATCTACATAAGTAGTGTTGTTCACCCCTATTATTGTAGCAATTTCTGTAAACCCTACAGAAGTGGGGTCTGGATCGTCACAACAGTCGGGCATAACAAAATTTGGGTTGGTTGTTCTGTATAAATGATACCCCTCAGCGGAACTACAAGAGGACGTGTTCCAGCTCAAGTTAACGCCATTTCCAAAAGCTGTAGCTGTCAATCCTGTTACTTTTGGAGGTACTATTTTGATTGTCGTTTGTTTGTAATTACTAAAAATAGGATCTCCATTATCTTCTACAGAAAACAAAACTTGATACACTCCCGGTTTGATATGATCACAGTTGGTGTTCCAATTAAACGTCCCTTGTACATTAGTGTTTCCAGCTACCGTAGGGAAAGTAGCAGGGCTAGTATTGACATTTAAAGGCATTCCTGAGCCGGTAAGAATTAAAGCGTCACCATCTACGTCATTGGCAGTAACATCAAAATTAATATTGTCGCCAGCAATTACGCAAATATCATCTGGAGCATTTATTGTTGGCGGTGTATTGGTGCAATTTCCCTTTACTGTTAGCTGAATGTCTCGTAAAACCGTACCTACTATATATCCAAAACGCCATTCAGTTATTTTTATCGCAAAGTTAAACTCACCTACCATAGTGGGACTATCCCAACACATGGTACCCGACAATGGGTCTATGGTCAAATTTCCTCCACCAACATTCTGAGGAAAATCATAAACACCTGGTATTCCCAAAGGAGCAATTACTCCTCCTATTTCACCAAGAGGAGCAACCAATTCATAACTTAAACTATCGCCATCTGGATCTACTGCTTGGGGGTTATAACAATAAATAAAACCGACACAAGCTACTGCTGGGCAAGGGCATTCGTCAAACTGAACAGATGTATTGCCACCTCCAAAAAACGGACTTATTAATAAGGTAGATTCTAAAGCAAAAACTACTGCGTCAGAAGATTGCGAACTATTGGGGTAAATATTAAGTATGCCTGCATTTCTATTAGGGTCTTTCACAGTTATCGAAAATGTGCCCGTAGAGCTATAGGTGTGCGTTCCTTTATAAATATTTTTGTCATGGTCATCTGGCTGAGAAATAACTTGAATTCTAGGAATGGTGTCTTGCGTGCCATCTCCATAGTCTATTACCAATTCATTTCTGTTTGCCTGTGCCTGAGGTCCCACATCTGTACAGGTAGTGATGGTAAACTCATAGGTGTTACCCCCTGTGTTTATGTAGGTTATCTCCCCTCCACGATTATGCGTAGCGAATAATGACAAAGGCAAGAGCAATGTCAAAAGCAGTAAATATGTGACTTTTATTTTCAAAATTCTTAATTAAGAAACACTAAATTACAATATTTGTTGCCTAATTGTACAAGATTTAGTATTCTATTTACAAAATAGACGAATTTAATTAGTCTTCGGTTGTTCGTTTATAAATTTTTATTATAGATTTATCAAAACATAACCAAACTAATCACTATGAAATTAAGTCTGAGCGGCATATTGTATTGGCTATCTCTGTTGCTATTGGCTCTTGTTTTTGTTTCAGTCTTTGGAAATGCAACTGGAAACGACATCGATGGGCATTATATTAATTCAGACACTCTTTATCTTCCGTCATTATTTGTAGATGTTTTTGAAAACGGCAACTCCATATCCGACTGGAATCTCAATCCTGCGCCCAATTTCTTTCCTGATATGTTTTTTTATTTCATCTTAATGAAATTAACAGGTAGTCTTTTAGTAAGTTCCTTTTTATATTCTATTCTTCAAATTATTGTCATTAATCTGTTGTTTTTGAGGTTGCTGAAGCGATTAGAATTAAACTACCATCAACTCATGGTATTCGCCAACTTAGGATTGAGCCTGTTTGCCTTAGTCGAATTAATCTCAGATGACTTTCTTTTTGTTTTTTACATCCTTTCTAACTCCTATCATACAGGTAGTTTTGTCTTATCTCTCATTGCTCTAAATAGTGTTTTTGGTTATCTAAAATCAAGTCAAATAACCTATCTAATCTTACTGTTTTTCACCTGCCTTTTAGGTTATATTTCAGACCAGTTATTTGTCATTGGCTTCGTTATTCCTTTTGTCTTCTCGTTTATGTATTATGTATTGAAAACCAACTCAAAAAAAAGTGGTGCTATTATTTTTAGTGCAGCAGTTGGTGGATTGTTTTCGGGATCTTTACTTCTGAAATTGCTTACATCTTCTGCTATACTTCAAGTATCATCACCCAATTCTTTTTTCAATTTTGAAAATAGTATTCCCGGTTTTTTTATTTGGATTAATCAATATCTTATCTACATACAAGAATTCAATTTCATTAGCTTAATAATTGTTCTAGCAATGTTCAGCTTTTGCTTGTTGGTGTTTGATTTGATTAAAAATTATCGCTCTCAGATAGATGCTATTGGGCTGGTAAAATTATTTTTCTTGCTAGCTATTATTATAGGTTATGCTACTCCGATTATCATAGGTAATTATACAGGAATAGACACTATTCGGTATAATTTTCATTTTTTAATCGTCCTAATTATTCTCCTCCCCATAGAATTGCATGCTCTTTTCAACACATTCAAAACAAACCTCCACACCATTACCTCCATTACATTTTCAGTATCCTTTGTTGTCACTTTAGCTGTTATTTTCTTTTCAAAAAACGATTATAATGCCTATTTTTATTTCTACCCAGAGAAAGCACGAAAAGCAGATTTATTTTATTCCAAAACAGGATTAAAATACGGCACAGCAGATTATTGGGACGCTAAATTAGTAACCATGTTTTCTAGAAAAGGTGTAATTCTTCGTCCTACATTTAACAATTTGATACCATGGGATCACGTATGCAATAAAAATTGGTTTTTTGAACACCCAACAACACATCAGAATTTAAACTTTCAATTTACAGCCATTGATTCCGATGAAAGAATAACAACCGTAAAAACTATTTTTCCAAATTCACACAATCAGATTATATGGATTGAAGACGAAGCATATTTACCCCATCCCACCTATTTGTATGCAGAAGATTATAAAATTATAGCCGATTGATTTTTGAGTTGTGTCGCAAACTGTTGTCGGTGTTTATCAATCATCACTTGGGCGTGACTATCGTTTTGAAAAAAAACGAAGTCGGGCTATCCACTATATCTCCAAAAGCTCCAAATAGCTTATGGAGGATGCCGCTCCTATCCCTCACGCAAACAAAAATCAAACGCAAAAATCTTGAAAACAAAATGATTTATTGGACTATTTTATATTGGTTGGTGGTAATGCACTTATAAACCTGAATTATTCGTAGGTTATTGTAGTTTGAACAACAATTTAAAAGTTGAAAAAAGGAATCTTCTAAAAAAAGTTAGAAAAGCATAATTTATAAAAGAAATTAATCTTACTTTTGCACCGAAATTTTGTAAACACAAACATTTAAATAAGTTATATAATGGCTGAACTTAAAGGAAAAATCACACAAGTAATTGGTCCTGTTATCGATATATCATTCGAGGGAGCAGGTGCTCTACCGAAGATTTTAGATGCAATTGAAATAAAAAGACAAGACGGAAACGTGTTGGTTTTAGAATGTCAACAACATGTTGGTGAAGAAGTGGTTAGAACCATAGCAATGGATTCATCTGATGGGTTATATAGAGGAATGGAAGCAATCGCTACTGGAGCTCCTATAATGATGCCTACTGGAGATCAAGTAAAAGGTCGTTTGTTTAACGTAGTTGGAGACGCTATTGATGGTATCGATGAGTGTACCAAAGAAAACGGGAGTCCAATTCACAGATTAGCACCAAAATTCGAAGAACTTTCAACTTCTACAGAAATACTTTTTACAGGTATTAAAGTAATAGATTTGATTGCACCTTATTCAAAAGGTGGTAAAATTGGTCTTTTTGGAGGTGCGGGTGTTGGAAAAACAGTACTTATCCAAGAATTGATTAACAATATAGCGAAAGCATACGAAGGATTCTCAGTATTCGCAGGAGTAGGAGAAAGAACTCGTGAAGGAAATGATTTATTAAGAGAATTTTTAGAGTCTGACATTATCCGTTATGGTGAAGAGTTTAAGCACTCTATGGAAGCTGGCGGATGGGACCTTTCTAAAGTTGATAAAGTTGAGCTTGCAAAATCTCAAGCAACATTAGTATTTGGTCAAATGAATGAGCCTCCTGGAGCAAGAGCTCGAGTGGCTTTATCGGGGCTTACTATGGCAGAATATTTCCGTGATGGTGGTGAAGATGGTCAAGGAAAAGATATCTTATTCTTCGTGGATAATATCTTTAGATTTACACAAGCAGGTTCTGAGGTTTCGGCACTACTTGGACGTATGCCTTCTGCGGTAGGATACCAACCAACCTTAGCTTCTGAAATGGGAGCAATGCAAGAGCGTATAACTTCAACTAAGAAAGGGTCTATTACATCGGTACAAGCAGTTTATGTACCTGCGGATGATTTAACCGATCCAGCACCGGCAACCACTTTTGCTCACCTTGATGCTACAACCGTACTTTCTCGTAAGATTGCAGAGTTAGGTATTTACCCAGCGGTAGATCCATTAGATTCTTCTTCAAGAATTTTAACTCCAGCAATACTTGGAGATGCTCATTATGATTGTGCTCAAAGAGTTAAAGAAACATTACAACGATACAAAGAACTTCAAGATATTATTGCTATACTTGGTATGGATGAATTATCTGAGGATGATAAACTAATCGTACACAGAGCGAGAAGAGTACAACGTTTCTTATCTCAACCGTTCCACGTTGCAGAACAATTTACAGGGTTGCAAGGTTGTTTGGTATCAATTGAAGATACCATAAAAGGATTTAATATGATTATGGACGGAGAAGTAGATGAGTATCCTGAAGCAGCATTTAACCTTAAAGGTAATATTGATGATGCTATCGAGGCAGGTAAGAAAATGCTTGCAAGTGCATAATTATAACCATTTTAAGACGTAGAGATGAAAGTAGAAATTATAACACCAGACAGCCAATTATTCAAAGGAGAAGCTACAAGTATCGTAGTACCGGGAACAAGTGGTTTAATTGGAATATTAAACAATCACGCTCCATTAATATCTTCATTGATGCCTGGAGAGGTTAAACTTAAAACCGAAAATGGTGAAGAATCTTTCTCCGTAAAAGGTGGTGTTGTAGAGGTGTTGAATAATACTGTAATGATACTCGCTTCATAAGATACATCCTAAGTAGAAAATTTATAAATCCCCATTCGCATATTGTGAATGGGGATTTTTTGTTTTATATGGTTGATGCTGCTACTCCAATGAGGCATCTTTAATCATGAAAGAAATAGATTGTTTTGAAGATAACAAAAGTTTTTAAATGTTATGTTGGTCTCATATAAAAAAGACTGCTTTAAATATGCATATAGTTTCATAGTTATCAAAGAACATGGGGTATAATATTCGCTGTTAAATACTGTTAATCATACATTATATAAAACATTCTTAGCTTACATTTGAGAAAAGATACATAAAACTTTGCTCAAACAGAAATACATAGTAATAATAACAATCATTAGTGGAATAGCACTTTTGGGGCTTATTGCCATTCAATTTTATTGGATAAACGAAGCTATCGCTCAAGGAGAAACAGAGTTAGAAAACAACATCGTATCAAGTATAGATGATATCCTTGAGGAAACCGCTAAATACGAAGCACTATCCGCAATCAACAACAATGATCCCTATCAAATTCTAAAAAAACTTAACGACAAACTAAATGGTAGTGTTACTTATGATAGCTTAGGAAATACTTTTTATTTTAATTCGCAAAACACGCAAGCATCACTGCAAAATGATTTATTAAATCAATTGATGTCTGAAATGATGCAACTGGGACAACCAGCCAACATAGAAGAAAGAATTCCTAAAAGAATATTAGATTCCATTATAGACCAAAGTTTAACCAAAAATGGAATAAAAACGAATTATCAATTTGGAGTTTTTGATGCTAATAATGAGTTTATTTATGGGAATACGAACAACCTAACCAACCTACAAGAAAGTAAATATTTGATAAATTTATTTCCAATGGATATGTTCAATGTTTATTTTTTATCGTTGCATATTCCCAATGAGAGAAAAATAGTAATTAGGTCTATGTGGATGATGCTTGGAGTGTCCGCATTATTTGTGTTAATCATTATTTTTGCATTTTATTTTTCTATTGCAACCATTGTAAAGCAAAAGAAAACCTCAATGATAAAAAACGACTTTATCAATAACATGACCCACGAATTAAAAACACCCATAAGTACAATTTCATTAGCCTGTGAAGCACTAAGCGATAAGTCACTAGCTGAATCTACCGAAACTCGGCATCGATTTATCAATATGATATCTGAAGAGAACAAAAGATTGGGGACTTTGGTAGAAAATGTGCTACAAAGCGCTGTGTTAGAAAGAGGGGATCTTAAACTTAAAAAAGAAGAATTGAACATACATAAAATAATCAATAAAGCTGTTCAAAACATAAATATACAAGTGCAACAACGAAACGGATACATAGATGTGCAAACCAATGCTAAAAACACAATGGTTTTTGGGGATAAAATACATATATCCAACGTAATATTTAACTTGTTAGATAATGCAAATAAATACTCATCTGAAACACCAAGAATTAAAGTTAAAACATCAGATGTAGTAGGCGGTATTCTCATCGTAGTCAAAGACGAGGGAGTTGGGATTGCAAAAGAACACCAAAATAAAGTTTTTGAAAAACTGTACCGAGTGCCCACCGGAGATCGACATGATGTAAAAGGTTTTGGACTGGGATTGAGCTATGTAAAATCTATAATAGAAACGCACGAAGGAAAAATTTCTTTAGAAAGTGCCCTTGGGAAAGGAAGTACTTTCACCATATATTTACCAACTATAAAAAACAAAGAAGATGACTAAATCTATAAAAATATTACTCGTAGAAGATGATCCGAATTTGGGTTTACTATTAAAAGAATACTTGATAGCAAAAGGACACGACTGTACACTTGCCACAGATGGGCAAAAAGGATACGATGAATTTGTAAAAAGCGATTTTGAATTTCTGATCCTAGATGTAATGATGCCCGTAAAAGATGGCTTTACATTAGCAGGAGAGATTAGAGGTATAGATAAGCAAGTTCCTATTCTATTCCTAACAGCCAAATCTTTAAAAGAAGATACGCTAAAAGGATTCTCAGTAGGCGCAGATGATTATATGACCAAGCCATTTAGTATGGAAGAATTACTAGTTCGCATGCAGGCCATTCTAAGAAGGTCAGGATTATCAGATGATGAGGAAGTAGGCGAATATCAGATTGGCAAGTACTACTTCAACTTCAATGAACAACTTTTAAAATATGGTGAAGAACAACAAAAGCTAACCACAAAGGAAAACGATTTATTAAAGTTGCTATGTAAAAATATCAATGGTGTTTTAGAACGAAATAACGCCCTTAAAGCTGTCTGGGGAGACGATAATTATTTCAATGGACGTAGTATGGATGTCTATATAGCAAAGCTTAGAAAATACCTCAAGCAAGATGAAAATGTTGAGATTGTGAATGTACATGGAAAAGGATTTAAGTTGTTTGTAAAATAAATAGGCGCTTTTATCTCCCTTAATTACGAGAACTATAATTGTATCTTCTCATAAATTATTTTATCTTCGCAACACTTAATATTTACAAAAAATTAAACTTAAAATGAGTGTACAATTGACATCAGAAGAAGCAATACAATTAGAAGATAATTACGGAGCACATAACTATCATCCATTACCGGTGGTACTCAACAAGGGTGAAGGTGTTTTTGTGTGGGATTGCGAAGGAAAAAAATATTACGACTTCTTGTCTGCATACTCTGCTGTAAATCAAGGACATTGTCACCCAAAAATAGTAAAAGCACTTACAGATCAAGCTCAGGTGTTAACCTTAACCTCTAGAGCTTTTTACAACGATTCGTTAGGACCTTACGAAAAATACATCACCGAGTATTTTGGATTTGACAAAGTACTACCAATGAACACAGGCGCAGAAGCTGTGGAAACGGCTATTAAACTGTGTAGAAAATGGGCGTACGAGAAAAAGAATATTAAAGAGAATGAAGCAAAAATAATTGTTTGTGAAAATAACTTCCACGGAAGAACAACTACCATTATATCATTCTCTAATGATGAGGATGCTCGAAAAAACTTTGGACCCTATACGCCTGGATTTATCAAAATACCATACAATGATATAGATGCATTAGCGGAAGCTTTGAAAGAAGAAAACGTAGCTGGATTTATGGTAGAACCCATACAAGGGGAAGCTGGTGTATATGTTCCTAATGATGGGTATTTAGCCAAAACAGCAAAACTATGTAAAGAAGCAGGCGTTTTATTTATAGCTGATGAAGTACAAACTGGAGTAGCTCGAACAGGAGATTTATTAGCCGTTCATCATGAAGGTGTAACGCCAGATATACTCATTCTTGGGAAAGCAGTTTCGGGAGGTGTATATCCTGTGTCTGCTGTATTTGCCAATAATGACATAATGAATGTAATAAAACCAGGGCAACACGGAAGTACATTTGGAGGGAATCCATTAGCAGCAAAAGTAGCAGTAGCAGCATTAGAAGTGGTACAAGAGGAAAACCTTGCTGAAAATGCCAAAACATTGGGGAACTTGTTTAGAAAAGAAATGAACAGAATAATTGATTCTTCAGAATTGGTAAACTCAGTTCGTGGAAGAGGACTGTTAAACGCCATTTTAATCAATGATTCAGAAGATAGTTCTACCGCTTGGGATATTTGCATCAAGCTAAGAGATAACGGTTTGTTAGCAAAACCAACACATGGAAATATCATTCGTTTTGCACCTCCATTAGTGATGACCGAAGCGCAATTGATGGATTGTGTAACGATCATTGAAAAAACGTTAACCGAATTTAAGAAATAAAACTATATTTGCACTCTTAGTAATAATCAATAACCTAACAAAAATGAAAAAACAAATTTTAGCCATGGCATTGTTGTCATTGGTAGCAGTAAGTTGTGGTGAAGCGGAAGCTACCCATGAAGAAAGCGAAGCAAAACACGAAACAGTAGATCCTGCTGTAGCAAATGAAATCAAAGAACTAGATGAAAAAGCTGCGGCTTTTGAGAAGGCTACAACTGAGATAAACGAATCTAAAGAAGCTCTTGACGAATTACTTAACGACTTATAAAAACAAAATGAAAAAAATAAACATAACCGTATTTACGCTATTATTAATGTCAACAGCGTCTGTAGCACAACTTGGAAAAGTGGATGTATCAAAGGAAAAAGGACAAGCAACAGAACTTTTAAAAAAAGGAGAAAATGCAACTGAATCTTTAGAAAATGCCGCTGACGTATTGCCAGAAGGTGTAAAAGATAAAGGAGCTGAATTGCTAGAAGGAGCCAAAGAATCAGCAACAGAAAAAGCTGAGGGATTGGTTGAAGGAGCTAAAGATAAAGCGACAGAAACAGCAGAAGGATTGGTAGATGGAGCTAAAGATAAAGTAACAGAAACAACTGATGCTGCAACAGAAAAAGCAACAGAAACAGTAGTAGTTAAACCATCTGTAAGTGTAGATGATGCTGCTAAAAACACAGCAGCTAAAAAAGAAGCTTTGGGATCTTCAGTTGTAGAGGCACAAGAAAAAATTGCTAAATCAACTGATTTAATTAATGCCGCAACAGAAAAATTAGATTTAGACAAGGCAGAAGGGTTAATTTCTGAAGCTGATTATTTATTGAAAAGTGAAAAAATAGAAAAAGCAAAAGTAGCTGTTCAAAGCCTTCAAGAAAAAGTGACCAGTGCACAGTCTTCTTTGAAATAGAACAAACAACCCATTTATTAAAGGTCATATTATTTTTAAATAATATGACCTTTTTTGTTATAACAGATTCTTGTTTTGTACCTTTGAACAACGTAGGATAAAGATTGTAGGAAAAGCAAAATAAAGCAACAGTCTTAAATAACCTTAATGC
>CAMZLL010000222.1 GCA_947311505.1 uncultured Cryomorphaceae bacterium | reverse complement strand
CAAGAGAGGAAACTTTTTTAGACTTATTTTCTCATACTATAAGCTCTACCCTTCCACAGACAAACTCGCTCCTCTCATATAATCCATTTCTCTTGGCGTTTTTTTCTGCATCTTGTATTGCTGATTCTACTACATCTACTCCTATTAGTTTTTGCCCTATTCCTAACTTCAAAAAACTTAACCCTATTGTTCCACTCCCACAGTACAGATCTATCAAATTCCCCGTTACATCACCAAGCATTTTTGTCCCTACTGAAAACAACACCTCTGCTCCATGTGTATTCGTTTGAAAAAATGAAAATGGAGAAATTTGAAATTGTATAGATTCTGACAACCTCAATTCTTCAAATATTCTCCCTTCTCCCCAGATGGTAAACAGTTTTATATCTTGCCCTCTCACGGTATCCGCAAGTCCATCATTTTCTGTGAGGATAAGTGTAGTAACATTTTTTTGTAAAAAACTATTTTTCTTCCAGGTGCCCAGCAAATTATTCCGTATTTTTTTATCTTTCTCTTTGGTTTCGAAATATTTTGGAGAAATAGCAAGGTTTACCATAATCTGATCGGTATTGACCCCCTCTCTAATTACAAGATGACGAAGTAACCCCATATGACTCATGGCATCATGTACCGGAAGTCAAGACTTTTGCAATTGTTCTTTTATATATGTATAGATGCTATGCATTTTCTCAGAAACCAAATAACATTGATCAACATCTACTATTTTACTAAACTCTCCTTGTTTATGAAATCATAATTGCCAATGCTCTGCTACCTGAAACCCTTCAAGGTTTTCCTGTTTTCCTTCATCATAGTTTCTTTTCAAATATTTCCCAAAAGAAAATTCAATCTTATTTCTATAACAAAACTCCTGAGGAGAAGGAATAACCGGAAGAACCGCTAACGTATCAAGACAAGATTTTAAAGGAAGAAAACAACCTTCTAAAATATCCTGTTTCAGTTCTAATTGTCTTTCATAGCTCATCCCCTGCCATTTACATCATCCACATCATATTTTTGATATTTTATCATCATAATTTACTGTACTACAGCCTGTTTTATTATCTGATTCCTGCCTTCATTTTTTTCAATAACTATGATAATAATGAGGACACCTTGGTGTCACATCCATCCATTTTTTGTCCATTTTATGTACTTTTACTATATGCCCCAGAACATAATCTCTTCTTTTTTTAACAATCTTGATATCTACGAGACTATTTGGCAAAGCTCACTTAACAAGAATTTTTTTTCCATCTTCTCCGGTAGCTATTCCTATCCCACCATACCCTAATGATTCTACACGAACATTTTCGATAAGTTTATTTCTTCTGCGCCTTTTCTTTGCCATGATATATGTATATAATATAAAGAGGACGCACCAAAAGCACGCCCTTACTAAATTTATTCTTTACTTTTTTTGTATGATTATGCCGTTTCTCCTGTGACGGTATTTACTCTAACGGTTGCTCACTCTGAAACATGAAGAGGTACTTGTATTTCTAGTCCATTATCCATAGTTGCTGGTTTCTTTCCTGTGCTTGCTCTATTTCCTTTAATTCCAGGAACAGTAGATGCGACTGTATACTCGATAACATTTGGCAAAATAACGCTTATTACATTATCATCAAAAATCACCAAAAAACAATCAAGATTTTCTTTCAAATATGGTACTACATCAGAAATTTCATCTTTTGACAGATCACGCATCTCAGATGTATCATTCTCCATAAAAGAGTACGTATCACCAGCCTGATACAAAAATACTGCATTTTTTGTCGCAACATCTGCCTGTTCTAGGGTTGTCCCTGATTTATACGTCAAGTTTAAATTTCCTCCATCTATAATATTTTTTACTTTAAATGTATAGGTAGCACTTCATCTTCCCGTATGAGTATGTCAAATATCCAAAACTTTATAAAGTTTTCATTCTATTTGAAGAATGGTTCATTTTTTCACATTTGCGGTATCAATTTTCATAACAAAAAATAACAAAAATAAAAGATTACCACTAGTGTAGCAATCTTCACGTAAATTTCAATTATATATCAAACAATTATTGTACTATAAAAATGCATGTAATACAAATCTCAGGATAGTATAAGAAAATATTACTACTACTATTCCTATTATCGCATACTTTATTGCATTGTTTGCGGTGCTTGCATCAGCTCATGAAAACACATGTGAGGTATACAAATATCATGCATAAATCACCATCGCAGCACCTACCACAAGTGCAGAATTTGCAATAAATATTACGATCTTATTCAACAACATTAAAATCGTATTTCGGTTCATAATACCGCTTCATAGCTGATCTCACAACTCCATCCCATCAGCTTCTTCATTATATTTAGTTCGCCATGAAGATGAACCAGAGTTTTTTGGCTTCCCTAATTCGACAACCTCTTTCTGATATCCTTTTCATTTAGGAATTAAAACAAAAGGATCGTCTTGAGCAACACTCAACAACGGAATAAACGATAAAGCAAGATATATTCATACTAAAAAAAATTTAGAGATTTTTTTCATTATTCTATATTCTTTATAAAATAAAATGATCAGAAAGTAAGGGCGTATCCATAGCAGTAATAATTCATTCTATGATTTCATCTTTTTTTCAATATTTAGTAATAAATACTGCTCACAATCTCTTTTTCGCGGTTCTTTTTTTTGCAAAAAGCTCTTCTATTTCATATACACTTTTTTCTTTATGAACAAAAATAAAACAATCATTTGAATTTTCTAGAGAGATGTCTCCTACTCTTATATTACGTAAATGAATCTCTCCATCATCCCCTATTTGTTCAGCGATTCGGTAGGCTATCGTACTTTCAGAAAGCATTTCCACAAATATTCATTGTTTATCGTAAACAGGCACGTGGGTGTTTAAATGTTCTTTCATACTTTTTATGACATCTACAAGTAAATCATCAACACGACAGGTATACACCGATCTACCAAAGGTATCAAGCACATTTGTTGGTTTTCTTATCTCATGATGCAGCAATTTTATCTCTTTTAATGCATGCTTAGACACTAATATATAATGATTTTTATCTAATCTAAACCCATGAACCAGTTGATTTCTCAGCTCACCAAAATATCTCCTATCATGAAAAACTCTCTTTGATTACAGAGGGGAATCTATCAATTACTCCTTTAGTTCGTTTATATCAATATAAACTGAGATATTTTGGTGAGCTGAGAAATCAACTGGTTCATGGGTTTAGATT
>CAMZLL010000221.1 GCA_947311505.1 uncultured Cryomorphaceae bacterium | reverse complement strand
TCAAATATAAAAGTTGCATTTACTACTTGAATTTAAGATAACAAACTATGATGAATTACTATTTAACAGTTTTAAAAAAATATGCACAATTTGACGGGAGATCAAGAAGATCTGAGTTTTGGTATTTTGTGCTCGTAAATTGGATTATTTCAATTGCTTTGAATTTCGTAGACAAATCAATGGAACTTCCAGGTCTTGTTGGAGGTATATATAGCTTAGCAGTATTTATTCCCAATATAGCCGTTTCAATTAGAAGAATGCATGATATTGGAAAAAGCGGTTGGTTTATACTTATTCCTTTTTACAACATTTATTTATTCACCATTGATAGCGAACAAGGAACAAATGAGTACGGTCCAAATCCTAAAAATCCAGAAATGGACACATTAGACCACTTGGTTGATTAATCAATCTTTTTTACTTGAAAAAGGCTTTTTTATTATTTATAGGAAGTCCACAATAAGGTTATAAAAATCAAAAGGATTTTCTGCGTGCACCCAATGCCCAGCATTATATATGGTTTCTATATCGCTGTTGGGAAATTGGTTGAATATCTCTTGAAAATCGTCCTCTACTATGTAATTAGATTTCTCTCCCCGAATAAATAGGGTATCGGTTTCAACCTCATCTTTGGGCAGTTGGCTAATTATTTCAGGCAACGTTCTTTCCAACACTGGTAGATTAATACGCCAAGCCAATTCTCCTTTCTCTTTCCAATACAAGTTTTTCAAAAGGAACATTTTTACACCTTGGTCGGTTACATAATTTGACATTACCTTATCAGCTTCTTTTCGAGATTTAATAAAATCAAAATCTATAGCATTCATACCTTCTAAAATAAAATCATGATGCATTGGATATCCTTTTGGACCTATATCGACTATAACCATTTTATTAATATCCTCGGGATACAACTGGGCAAGTCGCATAGTAGCTTTTCCCCCCATAGAATGTCCAATAATATTAACTTTATGCAATTGTAAATCTTGAATTAATTCATGTAGGTCTTCGGCCATAACATCATAACTAAAGATCTCGCTATGAGGAGAATGCCCGTGATTTCTTTGATCTACAAGAATAGTATCATAGGTTTCTGAAAACTTCTTTCCTAGCGTTTGCCAATTATCTAAAGAGCCAAATAAACCGTGAACAATTAACAACGGTTCTTTGGCAGTGTCACCTTCTCTTTTGTAATTCAATTTCATGATAATTTATTTTAGGATACAAAAATAAGACAATTCATTTATTGTCTCGAATAAAAAAGCCTCCTTTCTACACAAGTAAAAAGAAGGCTATAATAAAAGCTATTTGAAATTGAGACTACTTCACAAGTGTTACTCTTTTTACGACAGTAGCTGTAGCAGTCTTAATACTAACCACGTAAATACCTTCTGCCTCATTTGATAAATCAAAATTAAGAGTCGAATTTTGCACATTATCTACATTTCTTGTAGATATAACTTGACCTATCGTACTATAAACAACAACCTCTATATTCTCTCCAGAAGCTAAGTCTATCTTAAGGTTAAATTGTCCATTATTAGGATTTGGATAAACAGTGATAGCTTCTTCTAAAGATATAGCTTCTACTCCAACGACACCTACATTAACAATTATAGTATCCGTTGCAGTACAATTTCCGATAGTACCAGTAAGCACTGCTGTATATACCCCCATAACATTATAAGTATGTGCTACAATTCCTTGTGTAGAAACATTTCCATCTCCAAATGTCCAAACAAAACCAGTAGCACTTGATCCTGCGTTGCTAAAATTAACCGTACCACCAACAGAAATAGTATATACATCAGAAGTAGCTATTACGGTAGGTGAAGGAGCAACTGCAACAGTAGTCTGAACCGGTGTCCCTGAACAAGCTCCGTTTTGCCCTATAACGGTATATGTTGTTTGAGAATTAGGCGTTACAGTAAGGTTTGCACTTGTAGAACCAGTATTCCAAACATAAGTTTGTGCACCAGAAGCTACAAGAGTAACAGGATCTCCAGCACAAATAGATGGATTAGCAGGCACCACAGAAACCGTTGGTATCGACTCAACGCTTATGGTAACAGAAGCGGTAGCTGTACAAGATTGAGCATCTGTTGCCACGACTGTATAAACAGTAGTTATAGTTGGAGAAACCGTATTTGCAGCAGATGCTGGCAAGCCATTATCCCATACATACGTAGCTCCAAATCCTGCTCCACTAGCAATAATGGTAGCACTATTACCAAGACATATTGTTTGATCTGCAGAAGTATTCAAGGTAAACCCTCCTGAATTGGTTATACTCGATGTAGTATTAGACTGACATCCGGTAGCGTCAGCAACTACTACACTGTAAGAACCAGCAGATAAACCATTAAAAGTTTGACTTGATTGAAATGTAACACCTCCATCAATGCTATAAGTGAGTGGAGCTACTCCACCACTAGCAGAAACGATCAAAGATCCATTGCCAGACATACATGTTTCATTATTTGCCGCTACACTAAGTGTTGGAGCACTCACACCAGATACAGTTTCTACAGAAGTAGCAGACGTGCACCCGCTCCCATCAATAGCTACAACATTATAACTCCCTGAGGCCAACCCAGTAAAAGTCCCAGAAGATTGAGGAGTTCCTCCATCCAAGGTATAGGTATAAGGAGAAGTTCCACCAGCTGCTACAACAGATATACTTCCATTAGCATTGCCACAAGCTGCGTCTATTGAAGTGGCTGTATGCGTTACTTGAGACGGTTCCATTATCACTACCGAAGCTGTACTTTGACAACTACCAGCATCTTGAACATACACGGTATAATTTCCTGCTGGTAAATTGGAAATTGTAGAGACAGGTGCATAGTTAACCCCATCTAAGCTATAGTTATAAGTAGGTGAACCTCCAGAAGCATTTGCGGTTATAGTTCCATCATTTGCACCAAAACAAGTTATATTTGTAGCTGTTGCAATTAAAGTAGGACTATTTGGGTTCGTTAAAGATGCAGACGCAAACCCTTGACAACCTGAAGCATCTGCTACTACAATATTAAAAGTTCCGATATTTAAGCCAGTAAAAGTGGAAGAAGATTGAAAAGTTGTCCCCCCATCAATACTATATGTATAGGGTGTAGCTCCTCCAGAGCTAATTACATCAATTTGACCATCAGCCGCTCCACAACTAGGATCAGTAGTATTCGTTGTAACAGTCAAACCTCCCGCAGCACTTGTTAATGTTGCGACATCCAAAGAAGAACAACCAGAAGCATCCGTTACAACAATGTTATATGTACCTCCAACTAAACCTGAGAACATACCATTAGATTGTGTAGTCGTTCCTCCGTCAATGCTATAGGTATAAGGTGTCGTAGCTCCAGTTGCTGTAATATTAAGCGCACCATCATTACCTGCACAAGTTGGGTCTGTAGGAGTAACTGCTAATGTAGGACCTCCATTAATGGTCAACTGAATACTATCCAAAATACTACCTGAACAACTTCCATTAATGTAGGCATAAACGGTATAATTTCCTGGAGCAGTATAAGTAACATCAGTAGTAGCTAGAGAATCATTAGTAAGTGTGCCATTCGGAGCAAACCAATCAAACGTTCCGTCTCCATTTATAGAAGTTGCAGTAAGACTGATAGGTGTATTGGTACAAGCCGTGGTAACTCCAGAAATACTTCCCGACACTGGCTGATCTGTAACATGAGGCGCTATATAAAGCGACCAATCACCACCGCCCCATGAAGACGACATGTCATGCCAAGTATTATCTGACCATTGTTCGTATGCAGAATTAGCTGGTATAGCTACACTTTCAAATTTAGAAACAATACCGATAGTATCTCCCGCTCCTAGGTTAGAAAAGTCTAATCCAATATAAAAGTCATTACCAGCAACATTCACAGGACTGTTAAATGCCAAGTATAATAAGGCATTTCCACTATTAGCTGTAACGATACTTTCTATTTGAGACAATGAATAGGACGCTTGCGCTACGATAGTGTTTGGCAAACCTGTGTTATCTGACCAAAGCGTCAAATCAACAGTAGATCCATTTCCTCCATCTTGTACACCAATAAAAAAGACATCCGCACCATTGACGAATGTATATGGAGCGTATCCGCTATATTTTTCTGCCTTGGCAATATCTCCAAAACCATTTACCCCTGTAATAAACCCACCGTTACCAGCTGCATATACAGTTAAACTATTGGTATCAGCAATATTCAACAAAGTATCACATCCTGTAGATGCCTGCACATTTATGTTAACTGTGGTAGTACATGATCCATTTGCATTAGTAGCAATAAGCTCCACTTCGTATAATCCCACAGTCGAAAAAGTAACTGCAGCAGGATTCTGAACAGTTGCAGTAGAAGGAGCAACTCCTCCAAGGTTTGTATTATCAAAATTCCAAGCCCAAGAAGTAGGACTCCCCGTAGAATTATCAGAAAAACTAACCGACCCTCCAGCAGTAACTGTCATTGTACTAGCATTAATCCCACAGGTAGGTGGGCTGCTTGAAGTACAAGGTTGGTAAGCTCCATCCATAAACATTACCCCTGTGTTTCCAGGATCTAAAAATGGTTTTAATTGGGCTATTATGGCTGTACCACATTGATCCCAATCGTAAAACAACTTTCCATATAAATCTGTTTGTGAAGTGGCATTACAAAATGATGAGCCACCAGAAAGCTGTCCTACAACTCGACCATTGGCATTAAAAATTGGCGATCCTGAAGACCCTCCTTCAGTAACTCCATGACCATTAGCAGTAGCAGACCACTGTACTTCCCAATGCGCGTTAGTAGCTCCACCATTGTATGTAGCACTATTCAATGAAGATGTATATGTAGATATTTTCTTGGCAGATCCAGCTGGGTGGTGAATACCATATCCCGAAGTTGAGGCAGTATTGCTTCTATCCCAACCTGCCAAGAAGGCATTATAAGATGTAGGCGGTTGCGATTGAAGTTGCAATAAGAAAAAATCAGAACCAGCTAACTGATTGGTCCCGGGAGGATTGTTTGAAGTTCCATTTCCTGAGGAAGCTACTACAGTACCTCCCGTCATGGTTTCTGTACCTGGGCCCGGGTCAGTTCCATTAGCAGTACCAGGCGAACAAGAAGCTTTTTGATAATTCCAATAAAAAACATACGAAGACATATTAGATGATACCGTAGGTTCGCCACAGTGCCAAGCACTAAAGATATAAGGCGTGCAATCTTGAGAGGTGTTATTAAGCATAGAACCTGAACAAACAGCAGTACCTCCACCTGTAGAAAAAGAATAATGTACGGCTGCATTTATTTGATCTGCTTTCCCTGAGTTTTCGGGAGAACAAGCAACATCTATCTCACAAGATTGTGCTTTATTTTGTAATATATCGACACCACTAGCGTCTTCTATTATAGGTGCAATAAAATCTTCTACACCTCTATAGAAATAAACAACCTCTTTGATCTCTATAACAGGAGTGGTAGTCACACCAGGTGGCGCGTAATACTCAACAGTAATAATATCACCTTCGATCATTTGAGTAGCTCGTATTTGATCTTGAAAATTATTGGCATCTGTAAAGGCTCCAATTACATGATTTTCTGATTCGTTGTAAATAAACACTTTTCCACCGGTCGGGATAAAGAAATTATGATAATACAACCCAAGGGCTAATGCGTCTTTAACCTCTATACGTAAACGCCAAAGCGAACCTCCGTTCGGAGTGGTCTGCCACGTTCCGGAATTTATTGTATTATAATTAACAGGGATATTTAGCCCTACTCGATAAGGAATATCCTTAGATGCATTTTGAGCATCAACAACAGCCAATGCACTAACATCAGGTTTCTGCAGCACTTCTTTTTGTAAACTTGACTTGGTTTGTACTGCATTAGCAAAACTAAAAGGCGATCCTCCTTGGCTTTTTTGAGCCTGAGAAGAATACGTTAATCCTACGAGCATCGCTAGAGCAATTGCTTTTTTTAATACTTTTTTCATTTGATAATAGAATTAGATTATTTTTTTAATTGAGTTGCTTCTTTATTAGGTTCAGCAATTTGTATTGGTTGTTTTTTAACAATAACTTGTTTTGCGTTATCCTTTTTAGTTGTACTAATTGCGTGCTGATTAGGTATAGGCTGTACAACAACAGCTTTTTTTGTAGGTTGTTCCACTTTAACTAACGGCACTTTATTTGTGGCAACTTTGGTCGTTTGAGTTGATTGTGCAGACATACTTCCCACACCGATTGCAAATGTGCAAATAGTACAAATTAAATATTTTTTCATTTTGATAATATTAGGTTGAATGATATTCATTATTGATTGTTATATTTGCACAAGTTAATTAAAATAATGTCAACATACAAAATTGTCCCACAAGATTATTAACATTTAATACAAATACACACTCATTCCTCAATAAACCAATGAATATTTTACTTATAGAAGATGAAACAAATCTTCACGAAGGCGTAAAGCTCAATTTAGAATTAGAAGGCTATAAGGTTATTTCTGCTTTTGACGGGTTGCAAGGTCTTGATTATTTTAAGAAATCTAAAGTTGATCTTATTATTTTAGATGTAATGATGCCCCATTTAAACGGTTTTGATTTTTGTGAAATAATAAGATTAGAAGATCAAAAAACTCCTATATTATTTTTGACTGCACTTGACAAAATTGAAGACAAACTTAAAGGGCTTCAAATGGGAGCTGATGATTATCTAACAAAACCTTTTCATCTAAAAGAACTACTTCTACGTGTAAAATTAATACTAAAACGAAGCAACTACAGCGAAGTTAAAGAGCACATTGAAACCTATAAATTTGGAGACAAAAAGGTGTACTTTAATTCTTTTGAAATCCGAAACGGAGAAGGTTCAGTCATAAAACTAACAGAAAAACAAACTCGACTTTTGCGTTTACTTATCGAGAAAAAAGATGAAGTGGTGAGCAGAAAGGAAATCCTTCAAAAAGTTTGGGAGTACGAAACCATACCAAATACAAGAACGATAGACAATGTTATTTTATCATTACGAAAAATACTTGAAGACGACAACCATACCTATTTTCAATCTGTTAGAGGTGTGGGATATAAATTTATTGACAATAATTAAAAGACAAAAGCAACCCTTGAAAAAAAACTTCGTCTATAAGGTAAGAACAATGAGATTGCTACCTCAATGTTTTTACTGATTTATATTACTTGCAAGATTAATCCTGAGTTTCCCGACTTGGGATTTTTCGTTTCTTATTAATATTTTAGCCACTTAAACAATTCTTTGTAGGTGACTTTTTTTCCATACATAAGGATGCCAACTCGATATATTTTGGCAGCTAACCAAGTAGTTCCAACAAACGTAACTATCAACAAGAACATAGACAATGCCACTTGCCAGCCTAATCCTTCGCCATTATTGGACGCAAAACGCACCAACATCACAATAGGAGAAGTAAAAGGTATTTCGCTACACCAATTGAGGACTGCGCTATTGGGATTGTTAATTCCCATTATTGATACAATATAAGCAAACATTAATGGCATTGAAACTGGAATCATAAACTGCTGCGTATCCGTTTCGCTATCTACCGCAGCCCCAATAGCTGCCATCAGTGAACCATAAAGCAGATACCCTCCGATGAAATAAAAAATAAAAAGACCAATTAAACTAAACCAAGGCATATCCATCATCGAATTGAGCATTGGGTTATCCTGAATAACCTGAACAGGACTATTTTCGGTTACGACATTTGTAACGCCTTCTGTCATCATACTTTCAGCAAGCGAAGATTGAAATTTTGGATCAAATTTATCGGGGCTCAAAAAAGGCATAGCCACTACGGCAAATAAACCAATCACAATTATCCAAAGCGTTAGCTGGGTCAATCCGACCAACATAATACCTACTATCTTTCCCATCATCAATTCGAATGGCTTTACAGACGAAACAATCACCTCTACGATCCTATTGGATTTCTCTTCTATAACACCTTTCATAACTTGCACGCCATACATAAAGATGAACATATAAATGAAAATACCAAAGCCAAGTCCTACTGCTGCTTTTGTTGAAACTTGATTATCCTTGCCGTCAACATCTACTGACTGGACGGGTACTCGAGCTTTGATAAAATTATATTCTTTCTCAGTAATGTTTGAAATTTCGATACGTCCTTTCTCTACTATATTGTTAACCATATTATAGATATTCTTTTCAGTTACAGACGATGGAGGTTCTTTATAATTGAGCTTAGAAGGGTTTTTATTGTCAATAGTTGGCGGTAAATACAAAAGCAAATCAAACTTTTCTGATTTTTTAAAATAATTTAATGCTTCCTCATAAGTCTTTGTGCCTGAAGTGTCAAATGCAGTGAAATAATAATGTTCATTTTCGGTTTTATCTTGATCTACAAATTTGGATTCATCGGAAAATTTTGCACTGATTATTCTATCAATATCTTTTGGATTACTCAAAAACCGAGATACACGCAACGGACTATCATCTACCACCAATATTTTTAAATCTTTTTCTTTGGGCATACCGAGATACACAGCCGCAACTAAAAAGCCAATTGCCAATAGAGGCACTAAAACAGTCATTACGATGAAGGATTTTTTCTTTACCCTTGTACTGTATTCTCTTGATAAAATCAATGCTACTTTACTCATCTTTCTTGGCATTTAAAGTTTCAACATTTTCGCTTTCAGCACCATCTCCATCGGATATCACTTTTATAAACACGTCATTCATAGATAACACTAGTTTATTGACACTTAAAATCTCAATATGATCTAATAAATGTTTTAGAAAATTATTTAGCTTGACTCCATCATCTAGGCGTAGCGTTATTCTAAAGACATCTTTGCTCAACTGTTCTCTTTTAATCATTTCCCATCCACCCCATACTGCATTGGCAAAGGCTACAACACTTCCTTTAAAGTCAATAACATATTGATTCTTTGAAAAACGTTCTTTCACTTCATTCACCTTTCCAGATAAGATTTTTTTTGAATTATGTAGCAATGCTATTTCATCGCAAATTTCTTCAACCGACCCCATATTATGGGTAGATAAGATAACTGTAGCGCCTTCGTCTCTTAATTTAAGAATCTCATTTTTTACTAAATTGGTATTGATTGGATCAAATCCACTAAATGGCTCATCAAGAATCAACAGCTTTGGTCGATGCATTACGGTGGTGATAAATTGAATCTTTTGCGCCATTCCTTTTGAAAGTTCTTCCACCTTCTTATTCCACCATGCGTCTATTTCAAACTTTTTAAACCATTTCATCAATTCTGATTTGGCTTCTTTTTTTGACATACCCTTAAGTTGAGCCAGATAAACGCATTGGTCGCCTATTTTCATTTTCTTATACAACCCACGTTCTTCGGGTAGATATCCGATTTGAGAAATATGCTTTCGCTCTAATAGTTCCCCATTGAAAAGTACCCGACCAGAATCTGGTGCAGTAATTTGATTAATAATCCGTATTAAGGAGGTTTTTCCTGCACCATTAGGACCTAGCAATCCAAAAACAGATTGACTCGTTACCGCCACACTCACGCCATCGAGTGCGGTGTGTGCAGCATATTTTTTAACAATATTTTCGGCTTCAAAAATGTAATTACCCAACATGGTATTTTAAGAATTTATTTAAAATCTAAACCTTTCGTTAACGGCTTCTATATCGAATCTTTCAGGATCAAAGTCATCTCCAAGCCACTCAAAAACATCTTCGTACTCTTCATTACTTGGATCTTTTAATATTTCCAACATAGACTTGTACCGCCAAACACCCCCACAATCTTCAGGTGGACATGCTCGTTTACCTTTAATACAAGTAGGAATTCGAAAATCAGGTATCTCGGGTAAGATTTTCTCTAAAAGCACTTTATGTTGCCAACTATCCCCAAAATCATACTCATACGTCAAATGATCTTTTTCTTTTTTCAAGACATCTCTTAATTCCAATTCATCTCCCTCTTCCTCCTTTTCGACAAAATAATTGAAATCAGATTGATTTAAGAGCTTCCCCCCTTGACTGAAGGAATATAAATGTGAGTTTTCCCAGCCCATGGCATTTTGAATAACAAAATGAAATTCATCTAACATCATATCGGAAGGCACAATTAACCTCCTCCAAATATTTGGGTTACTCCCCTTTAAGTTAATTTTTATTTGATAGACTTTTGGTGTTATTATCAAGCTCATATTATTAGTTTTTAATTTTTTAAAAAGGAACTCCTGGTATTTTTTTCAACATACGAGGAATAGCAATCAAGTGACTTTCAGTAGTATCAACTAATGAAAATTTACCTTCAATGCCCACAGTTTCATCTGTTACAGATACTGCATTAAAAGATACTCCTTTAATGCCAAATCCTTCAATAATCGTCATCCCGAAATCATCCATAAACGAACGAGGAGTATAACAGGCTACAAGTGCCGGCATATCAAAAACGCACCCAAATGTGGTGTAAACAGGATTAAAATTTGTTTGTTTGTAATCGGGAGAAATGACTAAGCTGTTCTTATCAAAGTAAAAGTAAATGTGTTGTTTTTCGGTTACTGTAATTCCATTTTTTTCGAACTGCACATAAGCTGAGTCAATAGCAAAGGAATAAATTCCATTTTTCTCTTTAATACTAGAGTCGGATTTCATAAGCTTTTTGACCGCATCTACATCGTCAATCTCACAAGCGATTGTAAATGCGGGATAACTCATCAGTTCGTTCAACCTAAAACCTACATTTTCGACTTCTATTTTTGTTTCTATTAAATCTACAAAATATGTTTCTTCTACTCCAGCGGTATCTATTTTTACTCTTTTTTTCTTAAGCTCTACAGGTTCAAAACGATCAACGGCAACACAAACTCCCCCATTCCAAGAAGACAATAAATATTTCTTATTGCTTGGTATAAACGCCTCTAGTATATTGGTGAATTTATGAGGATTTACGCTTGCAGACAATCTAAAACATTCTTTTCCTTGAAGCTCAAGAGCTTCATTTTCTCTTGGCAACAAACCTTTTGTTTCGGATTCGAAAAGCGTACCTTTAAAAATAACACCTTCATTTTGAAGCGTTGAAGAAATGACAACATTTTCAAAAAGAGATTGAAAAACTGAAAGATGAGTCGAAACATTAATAGAAGTTTGATATGCTCCAGAAACCCAAAAAGAAAAATGCTCTTTTTGAGTAATCATTTTTTTAAAATCAGCATTTACGGCAACTAATTTCTTATCGTCTTTCAGAATTTTAGAAATAAATTGATCGATGGACTCTTTTGAACCGACCTCATTGGGCAAATACATTACTAAAGCAATTTTTCCAAGACCACCAACTACTATACGTCCATCCGCATCGAATTCACTCCACACTTCTTTTTTGGTAATATCATTAGCTGGTTTACGTCCTAATATAGAATGAACTAGATAACTGGGTTTTGCCACTTCCACAAGCAGTATATAGGTACGATCGTTTGTACTATGATCTTTAAGCGAAAAGGAAACAATTTTTTGCATTGGATTTATTCCATATTTTAACAACGCATTTTCTCCATATTTATTGGACATAAAATCACCAAATGCCATTGGATTTTCTTCAATATACTTTTTAAAGGTACGTGCTACGGAAATATTATCAAGCACTGCGACAAACTCTGCATCTTCGGGCACAAGTTCTAAATTATGAGACTGATCAATCTTGGGTAACAAAAAATAAAACCCAAATATTAAGCTAAGTAACCCTACCCAAAAAACAACTTTTACACTCCTCTTACTATCCGTACTCATTTATTCTTTTTTATTCTTTGGTAAACTTAGCATATCTTGGTTTATCTACAAGCAAATGAAATACATAAATTCCATTTGGCAATTCAGATACATCTATTTGCGAATTAACTTTTCCTTTTAGCACTATTACACCTTCTGTATTTACTATATTAAATGGCGCATTTATAAAACTGGACTGTACGATTAAAAAATCAGAAACAGGATTGGGATAGATTGTCAAGAGCTGTTCTTGGGAGGTAGTATTGGACAGACCAACAGTAGTGTCTTGAACTTGAAAACTACCAACCATACCATGAGACACTTCGTGAGGTGTGCAGACATAATCATACGTTCCCACAACGGTAGGTATATATTGAAAAAATGTATCTGCAGGTGCTTGCCAAATATAATCAAAGGATGATGCTCCATTAGGTAAATTGGAAGATGTAACGGTGTGCACCATAGCAGGCTGATCCAATGGCAACCATTGAATGGTATCTCCCAATTGCACAATTAAAGGATCATTGAATGTGGGATTTAGGAAGCTAAAATACCCATCCCAAACTTTCACGACATGAATAGTAGCCTTTGCAGATAACAAAAGAAAAAAGACTACAAAAGCACTCAAAAGAAGTTTCATATTTTTTAGATTTGAAGTAAAGGTAACTAAAATAAAAAATCCCCACTTAAAAAGCGAGGATTTAAAATAATATATTTCTATTTTCAGATTATAAAGATCCTGTCATGGCTTTAGGGTCTACCCAAGCATCATATTCTTCATTGGTTACATATCCTAAACGAACAGCTTCTTCTTTGAGTGTTGTTCCGTTTTTGTGTGCTGTGTTTGCTATTTCAGCAGCCTTGTAATATCCTATTTTGGTATTTAAAGCTGTAACGAGCATCAGCGAGTTGTTAACCAATTCATCAATACGAGCTTGGTTGGCTTCAATTCCTTGTGCACAATTAACATCAAACGAACGACAAGCATCTCCGATTAATCTAGCGGATTGTAAAAAATTAGCAGCCATCAATGGTTTGAAAACATTTAATTCGTAATGTCCTTGCAATCCTCCAACCCCAATAGCTACATCGTTACCCATAACTTGCGCACAAACCATAGTCAATGCTTCTGCCTGTGTAGGATTAACCTTACCTGGCATTATGGAAGACCCTGGTTCATTTGCTGGAATAGTAATCTCACCAATGCCCGAACGAGGTCCTGATGCCATTAGTCGAATATCATTTCCAATTTTATTTAAAGAAACTGCTAATTGTTTGAGTGCTCCGTGAGATTCTACGATAGCATCGTGTGCTGCAAGAGCTTCAAATTTGTTTTCAGCAGTACGGAAAGTCAACCCTGAAAATTCTGAAATATATTTAGCGACCAATACATCATATCCTTTAGGGGTATTCAATCCTGTACCCACTGCTGTACCTCCAAGCGCCAACTCACTTAGATGATCTAATGTATTATTCAACGCTTTTAGCCCATGATTAAGTTGTGAAACAAATCCAGAAAAAGCTTGACCTAAGGTAAGTGGTGTAGCATCCATCAAATGTGTACGACCTATCTTAACAACCTCTTTAAAATCTTCAGATTTTTTTTGCAGCGTGTCTCTTAATTGTGTGACTCCGGGTATGGTATTTTCGATAACCATTCTCATACAAGCTATGTGCATTCCTGTAGGGAAAGTATCATTTGAAGATTGAGATTTATTAACATCGTCATTAGGTGTTAATGTTTTTTCGCCTTCACCTATTGTCTTACCTGCCAGCACATGCGCTCTATGAGCGATCACTTCATTGACATTCATGTTAGACTGCGTACCTGACCCAGTTTGCCAAATGACCAACGGAAACTGATCGTCCAGTTTGCCAGCTATAATCTCATCACAAACAGCTGCAATAGCATTTCTTTTTTCTTCAGGAAGAACTCCCAATTCACAATTGGTATATGCCGCTGCTTTTTTTAGATAAGCAAACGCATGTACGATTTCTAAAGGCATAGAAGCCGAAGGTCCGATTTTAAAATTGTTTCTTGATCTTTCGGTTTGAGCACCCCAATACTTATCAGAAGGAACTTTTACCTCTCCAATAGTATCTTTTTCAATTCTATATTCCATTATATTATATTTTATAATTACATTTGTATTATTAAACAACAAAGTTAACAGTTATGGCATTTGGATTTACATTATTTTTAACATTTTTCTTCTTAGCATTTTGGGTATTAATATTCGTGATGGGATTTGTAGGTCTTTGGGCTACTTGGGGAGGAATAGAAATGGCAAAAGCAAAATTTGCTAAGAAAGGATTTGACGAGGAAGTATAAGTATTCGTACAAAATTCAATTAAAAGAAATTAAAAAGTCTAAATTATTTAATAATAATTTAGACTTTTTTTTGTTTGATTGATTACATTAAGGCTTTTACAAATTAAGACACATTAAAGAATAGCAATAACCTTTTCGATAGGTCTTCCTATAGCCGCTTTACCATCTTTAACTACTATTGGTCGCTCAATTAATTTTGGATAATCAACCATTGCTTTTATCCATTCTTTGTCTGAAAGTTCTTTTCCTTTAAAATTTTCTTTAAAATCAGCTTCCCCTTTACGAATAATTTCTAATGGAGAAACACCCAGCATATTAACTATCTCTTCTATTTCTGAGAAAGATAAGTTATCCTTTAGGTATTCTACGATTTCAAATTCCTCGTTTCGATCTTTTAGTAAGTCTAATGCGCATCTACTTTTGCTGCATCTAGAATTGTGATATATTTTTATTGCCATATTTTCAAAGGTATCCAATCAAAATTAATAAGCAAAAAAAAGACTAAAAATTAATCTAGCCTTTTCAAGTAATTTTTCATAGCTGATGAATAGTTTACTTAAGGAGTAGTATTGCTCCTTTATATTGCTCCGTTTCTCCGTTAGCATTTATTAGTTTTACAATCCACATATAACTTCCTTCTACGCATTGCGAACCATTTTGCTGATTGGAGCCATCCCATTTATCATTTACATTTTTAGATTCATAAATCAAGCCTTCCGTACTACTAATGATAGACATTGAAAATGATACATCTAATATCTCTAGGGCTACGGGCATAAAATAGTCATTCAAACCATCACCATTTGGTGTAAAAGAGTTAGGCGCTAAGAGATTATAATCATCATTGACGATTATCTTTTTAGAATACGTCTTTGCACATCCTTCTGAGTTAGTAGCGGTAAGCGACACTGCATACATACCTTTATTACGGAAACTATGGTACGGATCTTTTTCTTTAGAAATAGAACCATCACCAAAATTCCAAGACCAGTTTAATGCTTTATCTGTAGTATTAATAAATGAAGTCTGTGGAATACCTTGATTATCTATCAATTCATCTGAGAAACTTACAATTGGAGTTGCATATACTTGCATCAGCTGATCTGCAGATTTTGACAAGACCGAATTATCTATTTTAGATCTTACAATCAAGTTTACAATAAACGCCCCTGATTCTTCATATTTATGAGATGGATTCATCTCTTTACTATAGTTTCCGTCTCCAAAGTTCCAAAGATAATCTACATTTTGCTGTGCTTCCGTGCTAAACTTAAATACAGTTCCTAAACACCCTTCATTAGTATTTGTTGTAAAGTCAGATTTAGGCTGCGCAACTACAACAAGAGCATCGTCTTCCTTACTAAATTCTTGATTCTGTTTTTCACCAATATCAGAAGTAGTAGATTTGTGGTCAAGATTTTGGGTTTCTTGATCTGTATTCGCAATTTCTGCAGGTTCCTTAACCACATCTTCTACTTCTTGGGTTTCACTCGATTTATTCTCTTTTAATGTTTCTTTTGTATCTTTTGGGGTGTTTATAATATATTCAGCTTCTTGATAACGGGTTTTAATCTCGTCATTTTCTTCTTTTTCAACTACGGCTTCTTTGGTTGAAATTTCATTAGGTATCGTTGAATTGTTTTTAGATATTTCTTTTACCTGCTCGGTATGTTCAGGTGCTATTTTTTCTACGACACCACTAGGTGACCATAAAGAAACCGAAAGTGCTGCCACAGTAGCAGCTGCCACACCTCCAATAATCCAAGGATTACGATAAAAAGCTTTAGGGGCTTTTTTAGGGAGCTGTTTTTCTAAACGTTCCCATGACTTGGAATCAAATGCAGGCTGCAATTCGTCCAATTTGCCTTTCAGCAATTCGTCAAAGTTATTTAATTCATTTTTATTCATTGCGTTCAATTTTACGCATTAACATTTCTTTTATCCTCGCTCTCGCTTTAGAAAGATTAGACTTGGATGTACCTACTGATATTTCTAACTCTTCAGAAATTTCTTTGTGTGTGAGTCCGTCCATAACATACATGTTAAAGACAGCTCGGTACATTGGCGACAATTCGTGCATTGCATCCACTACATCGTTAACTTGAATACCGTTGTAAACAGCTAAGTTTTCTTCTTCGTCTGGAGTTGCATCTTGGTAGATGGCAATGTCATCGGTAAGAAATTCTTTTTTCTTTTTTCGAATAGCATCAATTGCTGTATTGACAATTATTCTTCTTACCCATCCTTCAAACGAACCGTTATCGTTGTATAATTTAATCTTTTCAAAGACCTTAATGAATCCATCTTGTAAAACATCTGCTGCTTCTTGTCTGTCGTTACAGTATCGAATGCATGCCGCCATCATAGAACTATACAGTTTTTCATATATTTTGCGTTGGCAAGTTCTATCATTTTCCTTGCATCCTGCTATCCATTCTGAAAGTTCCGTCCTCGATTTTTTCATTTCCTTCTATGCTTTGACGCAAGATTTTTAAATGGTTGCTTTTTAAAAATAAAAAAGTTATTTCTGTTTTGATTCTTGACTAGTTCCTTCTTTTTTCTTTTGCCAAAACACATCTAGTGGAGTAACAATTACTTGCTTAGTTCGTTCATCATCACTATTGAGGATTGCGGGTTTATTTGCATTGGTTATTATTTGTACGTCAAAGATTTCTTGAATACTTTTGGTATAATTAATCTCTCCAACAACAAAGCCTTTGTCTAAGTCAAAAATAATAACGCCCGCTTGTTTAGAATTCTTAGTAACGTCTAGCCCTTGAAATGTTTTGCTTGTTTCTCTAATCTGTGAAGCTCCGATAAAAAGATAACCTTGATGATATGACATACCTCTCACAAAACGATTGAAACTATATACTACTTCGCATCCATTGCCGTTTCTATCAATTTTTATAAGGTCTCCTGTGCCAGATTCTAGAACATACAACTCTCCTTTGATCAATCTAGGAGAATGCGGCATAGCCAATCCTTCCAGCAGTATTTCACTACTAGGAACTTCCATCACGACACCTGCATTCATTATGTTTTTTCTCCATCCTTCTTTGGTATTGGTAGCACTTAATGCAGTTACATACTTGGGCAAATCGTTTTCCATTGCCATACCATTAAGGTGACACCTGTCCTCAGGCATTAGGTCTGTAATATAATCTGGAGACCATTTGGGGACAAAACTATAGTTAATGTCAAATTTGCAAAGGCAAGAGAATGCTGTATTTACTCCCCAAAGTACTCCTTTACCAAAATCTAAATCATGAATATCTAATCTACTCGTATTATAAGATGCTCTATGCACGTAAAACTTATCAAACTCTTTTGGGTTGTCGTTTTTGTTTTTTTCGATAGCTCCTTTTGCTGACAAAAACTGGACTTCATCTAGCGTAGCTATTGCCATTTTATCATCTTGTAACGCTATACCCATTGGTTTTTTAAAACCAAAAGGAATCTGCATCAGCTTCATACCATCAGAAGATCCGATTGCAATAAGTTTTCCTGCTTGGTAAGTACTAATTAAAATAGAAACATTTAACTGATGCAACAATGCGGCTACTCCTTCTGTGAATTCGATACTGTAATCTATTTTCATACGCATAAAAAAAGCCTCTTAACGAGGCTTCTATTTTTATTATAATTCTATTTAGCTTCTAAATGCCACTCTGCTCTATCTTCATCCTCAAACCACAATTCTTTGCTTGTTAACCTGAGAATTTGCCAATTATGTCGTGTCCCATCAAATTCTACTTCTAAATCTTCCTTGTCTGAAGAAAAATCCCAACCTCCATCGTAAACATCAAACTGTGTCGGTTCACCTGGATCTGAATAAGAATACGTGAATGTAAAATCACCATTCTTTGCGAACTCCATCTCTAAGCCGTAGCTATATCCAGCAACGGTCATTGGAAAATTATAGATTTCCCCATCAGAATCAATCACTTTAACTACTTCCCATTCTCTCGACAACCTTCCTTTCTTGGTTTTCAAGGTAAAACCTGGTCCATCTTCATATTTTTTTACAACTACTAAAATTTAGAACAGCAACTAAAGTTGCCATTAACATGAGGTTGGTTGAAATACTATTTGCTTTCATAATTTTTATTTTTATTTAATGCTCAAAAATAGACTATTTTTTCAGATAACAACAAAATTCTAATAAAATTTCTTTCCTGCTTTTGCCATTCTACGCAACAAAGGCGAACATCTGTATCGATCTTCTTTGTATTCTTGATACATTACATCTAGGAAATTCACAACGTGACGCAATCCTACTTCATCTGCCCATTGGAGTAGTCCTTTTGGATAATTAACCCCTTTGGTCATAGCTAAATCAATATCATCTCTAGATGCTATGTTTAAAAATAACGCATCTGCTGCTTCGTTGATTAGCATCATAAGTATTCTATTGAGAATCATTGTTCCCACTTCATTATCTTCGACAGGCATAGGGTTGTTGGCATTTTCAGAATAATCAAAATAACCCCTGCCCGATTTACGACCTAACCAACCCGCTTCTGAATGTCTTTTCTGCGTCAAAGACGGCTTGTATCTAGGATCGTAATAAAATGCTGCAAAAACGGTTTCGGTAACGATATAATTAACATCATTCCCAATATAATCCATCAATGTAAAAGGTCCCATTCGGAATCCACCTAAAGCAGTCATTGCCCAATCGATGGTTGCAAAATCTGCAATTCCTTCTTCATAAATACGTAATGCTTCTCCATAAAAGGGTCTTGCTACTCTATTGACTATAAAACCAGGTGTATCTTTAGCTAGAACTGTTTTTTTGCCCCAACTATCTATAATAGACTTGGCTTTAGAGGTGGTTTCTTGTGAAGTTTGAATAGCAGGAATAATCTCCACCAATGGCATCAAGGGTGCTGGATTAAAGAAATGAATTCCAATTATCCTTTCTGAATATTGACATGAAGCAGCGATAGAAGTCACAGAAAGAGAAGATGTATTGGTAGCAAGGATGCAGTCTTTTGTGGTGATTTCTTCTAAAGATTTGAAAACCGACTTTTTAATATCTAAGTTTTCAATTATTGCCTCGATGATTAATCCACATTCGGAAAATGCTTGCATAGAAGTTGCTAATTCTATATTTGAATGGATAGCATCCGATTTCTTTTGATCTATCCTTCCTTTCTCAACCAAACGAGCAAGTATTTTTATCAATTTAGCATCGGCTACTTGCAATGCTTTCTCGTTGGTATCAAACAATACTACTTTGTGACCTGCTGTGGAAGCTACCTGTGCTATACCCGCCCCCATAGAACCGGCTCCTAATACTCCTATTTTAATCATAACAATTTCATTTATGGTTTCAAAAATACGAAAAGTTTAATGACTTCAACCCCGGTAAATGAGAAGAATTCTAAACCTTGACAAATAGCACATCTCCTCAAAGAGTTTCTGTCAACAAAAAGCTAAATACTAACAATCCCCATCAAAGGTAAACTTCAGAATTTCCCACTCAATATTATCGTCTTAAAAAAAGCACATACGAATCTAAATGCTCCTTGAAATCTGAAATTCGCTCTTGGCTATCGCATTCTTCATCGGCTAAAACCCCTTCACTGCATTCATCTACAAAACCACTAAACACATTCTCTAGCTTGTCAAAAACCATTTCATCAAGTAAGGTTTTAGTGTATAGCAGTTCCGCCTTATACCTACCCCAACTAATATCATCTTCTTCGCCTTCTGGAGTTTCAGATTCATAACGTTCGTAAAGCTCTTCATCTTTTTCAGACATCACATACATTCGTAATGCATATCTATGATTCTCACTTAGCTTACTTAAGTAATCCCCAACAAAACCTTTTAGATCAAGGTGCAAATCCGCTGAACTAAATCCAATAGCTGGATCATAATTACCAAGTAAGCTCTCAAAAAGCGGTGTCAGCTTGAAAGAAGCTCCATAGTTCGAAATGACTACACATCCTTCTTCTAAAAACTTACGAATTACCACTTTTAATACAAATTCACCTATAATAGCTCCCATTTCTTTGGTTAATTTCATTTGATCATCTATCGTTATCATATTTTCTTTTTTGTACAAACTTACGACCGAACACCGTAAAATATTTACGGTCTGCTACTTTTTTCGAACAACGAAAAGACCATCCCTCAATGGAAGCAATACATTTTCTACTCTAGTGTCATTATGAATCAAGTCGTTTAGTTCTTGTAAAACTTTAGTGTCCTTATCTTTTTTGGCTGCTGGCGCTACAACTTTACCACTCCAGAGTACGTTATCTACAATAATATAACCTCCTGACTTAAGCTTAGGGAGTACCAATTCATAATACTTTATATAGTTTCTTTTGTCAGCATCTATAAAAACGAGGTCAATATGGTCGGCTAAAGTTTCAATAACTTGCACAGCATCTCCCACTCTACTATCGATGCTATTCTTGAACGTACTCTTGTCAAAGAATTGATTTGCAAAATCAGCAATCTCGGGGTCAATTTCTATGGTTATTAACTTCCCATCTTCTGCTAGTCCCTCTGCCATACACAAAGCACTGTATCCTGTGTAAGTTCCTATTTCGAGGATATACTTGGGTTGAATCATTTTGCTAAACATACTCAGCATTCTACCTTGCAAATGCCCCGACAGCATTCTAGGTGCTATAATTTGAATATGCGTTTGCCTGTTTAACTCATACAGCAATTCAGATTCTTTGGTTGTATGCTCATGCGAATAGCTATCTATTTTTTCTGGTAAGAAGTTCATTCTCCAAAATTACACCTTAAAACTTCGATAAAACAAAAAAGTCCCTACAAATTTCTTTGCAAGGACTTTTTAAACATAAACTAAACGTTTTCTTTTATAACTTAAATGTAAATCCGATATTCAAATTTGAATGCCCATACCCCACACCCTCAAACAACCTGTCCCTCTTGTTCCTACACTCCGGCGAAAGAATGCTGTCATCAACCGTAACTGCAGACTGAAAACTAACCAAGTAAAATGCGTCCATAACCTTCTCTTAACTACTTCCTTTCCCTACAACTACATAGATTACGGGGAAGCCTAATTAGTGCCTGGTCTTGCGGGCCTCTTTTATTTTTAATTTGTTAAAGCGTCACGTCCTTGCGGAAATAAACACAAGGAAGTAAATAGCGTCTTTATAACAGAACAGAAATATTGTAATACGTGGAAAGGGAAGAGAATAGGAGAGTCTCCCAT
>CAMZLL010000220.1 GCA_947311505.1 uncultured Cryomorphaceae bacterium | reverse complement strand
GCATTTGCAGGTGGTGTTGCTGAGTATTTGATAAAAAATAAAGGAAAAGATTACGACCTTTTTGTGGGTAGTAGTACTGGAGGTTTGTTAGTTAGTCATTTGGCACTTGGAAAAATTGAAAAGATTAAGAAGGTATATACTTCAATAACTCAAAAAGACATATTTAGTATTAATCCATTTAAAGTAAAGCAATTACCAGATGGGAAGTTTGATGTTTCTATTAGCCATTGGAACACCTTAAAGTCTTTTATTTTGAAACGTCAATGTTTTGGAGATAGCATTAATCTTAGAAAATTGATTAGAAGTGCTATCTCGTTTGAAGAATATCAAGAAATTTTAGCTTTAGAAAAGCAAGTGGTGGTTTCTGTTTCTAATTTAACTAAATATCGTACCGAATTCAAATCCAATACAGATTATTCTTATACAGATTTTATAGATTGGATTTGGGCATCTGCCAATTATGTTCCTTTTATGAGCATTGTCAACAAACACGGAAACGAATATGCTGATGGAGGATTTGGAAGTCACACACCTGTTCAGGCGGCTATTGATTTAGGAGCTAAAAGCGTGGATGTTATTGTTTTAGAGCCGGAAGAATTAGAGCGTTCTCACGAAACGACAACCAATCCATTTGGTGCATTGATGAAAGTATTTGGTTTTATGACCGAGCAAATATATTACGATGACTTAACCATTGGGAAGCTTAAATCCAAAGTCAGAAACGTAGAGCTTCAGTTTTATCATACGCCCTACAAATTGACTGATTTCCCTTTTGTATTTGATGCTGCTACCATGAAAAGGTGGTGGCAAGAAGGATACGACCATGCAAAGTCTTTTTCTCCATCTCCTAAGATTATTAAAAAAGATGAAATTTAGATTGCTGATTGTGAGCCTACTTCTTGTATTGTTTTCTTATGGTCAAATTATCAATGTAGAGAATAAAAGACTCGGCAAGAGTGAAGAAGGATGGTTGGGTAACGTTGATTTTAATTTCAAATACACCCAGAATACTAAAAGCGTATGGCAAGTAAATAATAAAATAGCCCTCCAATATAAGAAGTTAAAAAATACGCATTTGTTTATCAACGATATTTCGATTATCCGAAGCAATACCAATAACCTAGTGAACTTTGGATATGCTCATTATCGTTTCAATAGAGCTTTAGTGCCAGGTCATAAAGTGAAATTAGAAGCATTTACACAGGTACAATATAATAGCGTACAGAAGATTAAATTGAGGTCATTAGCAGGAACAGGATTGAGATTTAAATTGATAGGTAATGATACTGTTAATTTTAATTTAGGTATATCTGCTATGTATGAGTATGAAGAAATTACAACCCCTGAATTTAATAATGCTGTTAGAAATTCAAACTACCTTTCTTTTAATGCTAAGATTTTGAAGCAATGGAGTCTTAAAACAATTACATATTACCAACCCAGTATAGGAGATTTTAGTGACTTTAGGATTTCGAACCAAACTTCCGTGTCGCATAACTTAACCAAACAAATTTCGATTTTAGGAACATTATCTTATCTCTATGATTCAAATCCGCCACAAGGAGTGCCTTCCGATATCTACTCGGCAGGTATGAAAGTTCGATATAAATTTTAGACCTATTTTGAATTGTGTTGCAATCCAAACTATTTTCAATTTTTGCAGCACAAAAATACAATAAGCATCTCTAAAGTTTAATTTATAAACCAATTTAGGTTATTGAGCTAAAATTATACGCCAAAGAGAATCTGGCTTGTCAAAATATGTGGAATTATTGTAACTTGCCGACCGGTTAAAAAGGATAAGATGAAAAGCAATAAAGCACTCGATTATATAAAAGAAGTTTTGGCAAATATGCCTATTGGATGGCTAAATACAACAACACATCGGTTAGATATTTATAATGAAAAATTGGCAAAAGTTCAATTTTTGGAGCGGTTTGAAGCATTATATGATTCAGGCAACTCAGATTTTTCAGCCTTAAACGAGTTGCCAACAGCTTATGATTACATCAGGTTAGGGCATCCATTATCTTGCGTGATGGAGTGGGGGATAGCTCATTTATTAGAAATAAAAGCCGACAACGTAATTAGTTTTTCGTCCAAAACCATACCGGTATTGTCCATTTTAAGAAAAAATTTATTGCAAAATAAAATCACGCAAATAGTATATACCGATAATTTACCTGAGGGATTTGATGAGAAGATTTTGAAAGAAGTATATGGTTATAAGTTTGAGTTGAAACAGGTTGACAACCTCGATGCTATCCCTTCTTTTGATGGTAGTACTGTGTATATGTCAGGAGACAAAAATATAGCAGAATTTGTATTGAAATCCAATATTGACTTTTTGATCAATACGCACACGGATTTTGGTAGTGTTTTGGTAGTGAATGGAGAGCAAAATGAAAGTTACATTTCAGCTATTCAGCATGTAAGAAGGCGAGAGACTATAGCTATGACACCAGCTAATTGTCTGAACGTGTTGCAGCAACTTGTTGGAGCATCTACTACCAAAACGAGCTCGGAAAATAATCTTCCATCCGCCAAGGAACAAGTCTTAGCAGCTATAAACAATATTACCAATGCCGAAACATTGGCTTTGGTAGGTTCAAGTGGATTGTCTATCCAGTATGCTATTTTGATGGGGTTGGTACATTATGCTAAAGAGAATCATGAAGGTAAAGCGATCAAAATAGTTGTTCCTCCCAATTGCTATGGAGGTACTAACGACCAAGCTAGGCGTGTGGCGGCATGTATCGAAAATGTATCGGTAATGGATTTTTCGGTAGATGGAGATAGTGATATGGTAGAAAGCATTGATGTCGTTTTGGCGGAAATAGCAAAAGCAGATGCCGTTCCATATATAATAGCAGAAATACCGACCAATCCTAGAGTAGAAGTGCCCGATCTTGAGCAGTTGAGAGAAGTGCTGAGTAAATCTCGAAAAACAAGTACTGGTGAAGCTGCGGTAGCACCTGTTTTTATTTTGGATCAAACTTTTTGTCCTAATGTTCAGTTTTTAGGAGAAAACGATATACTTTCTACGGTAAGAACCATATCATTTGCAAGTGGCTCTAAGTTTCCAAGCGGGGGAAAATGCACCGCTGGATATTGCGTAGGCAACACTAAAGCTGCCGATTTGATGGAGAAGGTAGATTTACACTTAAAACTTTGCGACAATGAAGCAACTCAACTTCAAATGGAAATTTTGGCAGCCCAAATGCCCTCTATGCTACAAAGAATCAATGATGCTTATAAAAACACGAGAGCATTTGTTAACTATATAAATGAAGTGCTTCCAGAAGCTAAAATCAATTTCGTATCAGAAGAATTAGCTCAACAAGGATTTACACCATCTGTATTTTCTTTAGATTTACCTACAAAAGGTGATTCCGTGGCTGAAATGGAAGCATATAAACGAGCTTTAAATCTCAAATTGATCCACTTGATGATAACAGAGATACCTAGCGAAAGTAAGTATTGTGTTAGTTATGGACAGTTGAAAGGTTGTTATTGGACAGTGCCGGCAACATCTACACAGGGTACAACTAAGGAAGGAGACAAAGATTATATTGCACGCGTGGCTCTTTCTCCTGATATGGATTTAGAGTTGCACAAAAAAGTATTCTTAGATTTTGTGAACGGAATTTAGTGCCTGTTTGGAATCTACAAGTGTTCACACTTCGAAAAGATAAAACACTTATTTATCGCTATCACTTCTTAATATAACCTTCAAAATCGTTATGATCTTTCTTGTATAATTCTTCTTCTGATAAAGATTTAAAATAAGCATAGGTAATTTTCAATCCTTCTGCTCGATCTACTTTTGGCTCCCAACCGAGAATACTTCTTGCTTTGTCAATGTTTGGCTGACGTTGTGTAGGATCATCTGTTGGTAAATCTTTGTAAATAACTTTTTGCGATGTTCCTGTCAGTTTTATGATTTCTTCTGCAAAATCTCCAATAGATATTTCATCTGGGTTGCCTATGTTTATGGGCTCTGCGTAGTCTGAGAGTAATAACCTATAAATTCCTTCGACTAAATCATCTACATAACAAAAAGAGCGCGTCTGAGAACCATCTCCAAAAACAGTAAGGTCTTCTCCTCTCAAGGCTTGACCAATAAACGCAGGCAATACACGTCCATCATTAAGTCGCATACGAGGTCCATAGGTATTGAATATTCTCACGATACGTGTTTCTACATTGTGGTATCTATGATATGCCATAGTGATGGCTTCTTGAAAACGTTTTGCTTCATCGTACACGCCTCTTGGTCCTATTGGATTTACATTGCCCCAGTATTCTTCTGTTTGTGGATGCACTTCTGGGTCTCCATAAACCTCAGAAGTGGATGCAATAATCATCCTTGCTCCTTTGGCTTTTGCTAATCCCAGTAGGTTGTGTGTGCCTAACGAGCCTACTTTTAGTGTCTGAATCGGTATTTTCAAATAATCGATAGGACTTGCTGGCGATGCAAAGTGCAAGATATAATCCAGTTCTCCTGCCACATGTACATAATTAGAAATGTCATGATGTGCAAATTCAAAATGCTCTTTACCAAATAGATGTTCTAAGTTTTCTATTCGTCCTGTAATAAGGTTGTCCATTGCAATCACATAGTATCCTTCTTTTATGAATCGATCACAAAGGTGTGAACCTAAAAATCCAGCTGCTCCTGTTATTAAAACTCTTTTCATTTATAATGTTGTATTATTTCAAATGCACTAGGTATAATATATTTGATGTGTTAACTCCTCATAAATATCAAACAATAAACTTTAAATCCGTAAGTTTAGTTACTTCATCATTTCCTGTTCATCATTTAATATTCGTTATTTTTATTAATTAAGCTCAAAAACTTTTCACCCTTTTACTGTCAACCTACCTATACTTTGATAGAAATACCCTTTGCGTCTCATGTCAGCTAAGTCGTAAAGGTTTCGACCATCAAATATTGTTTTTTCTTTAAGTCCTGTTTCTAGTTTTTCAAAATTTGGTGTTCTAAAAACTTGCCATTCTGTGGCAATCAATAACGCATCTGCACCTTCTGTGGCTTCATATTGGTTGGATGCATATTTTATTTTATCTCCAATAATAGCTTTTACATTCGGCATAGCTTCTGGGTCAAAAGCCGTGATTTCTGCTCCAGCTGCGGTTAATTCATCTATTAAGTATAGTGCTGGAGCTTCTCTGATATCATCTGTGTCTGGTTTGAATGCCAAGCCCCAAAGTGCTAATTTTTTACCTGATAAATCTTCACCAAAATATTCTTTAATTTTTTTGGCAAGTGTGAATTTTTGCTTGTGATTAACTTCCATCACAGAATTAATAATATTAAAATCGTAGCCAGCTTCTTTTCCAGATTTAGCTAGTGCTTGTACATCTTTTGGGAAGCAACTTCCTCCGTAGCCAATTCCTGGGAATAAAAAGCGATTTCCGATTCGAGTATCCGTACCCATTCCTCTACGAACATCATCTACGTTTGCTCCTATGAGTTCGCAGTAATTTGCGATTTCATTCATAAAAGTGATTTTTGTAGCTAAGAATGAATTCGCAGCATATTTTGTAAGTTCAGCAGATTTTTCATCCATAAAAATAATTGGATTTCCTTGACGGACAAATGGTTTGTACAATTCTTCCATTACCTTCCTCGCTTTAGCAGATTCTGTTCCTATCACTACTCTATCTGGTTTTAAGAAATCATCTACTGCAAATCCTTCACGTAGAAATTCTGGGTTGGAAACAATGTCAAAATCAACACTTGAGTGTGCTGCTACTGCTTCTCTTACTTTCAGTGCTGTGCCGACAGGAACGGTGCTTTTATCTACAATTACTTTGTAGTTTTTAATCATTTTACCCAGCTCATCTGCTACTCCTAATATGTAGGACAAGTCTGCTGACCCATCTTCTCCTGGAGGCGTAGGCAATGCTAAGAAAATAATCTCAGCATCCTCTATGGCTTCTGCCAAGTTGGTTGTAAACTTTAACCGATTTTGTTTTATGTTTCTTTCGAAAAGAACATCTAAATGAGGTTCGTAAATCGGCACCTCGCCAGCTTTCATTTTGGCTACTTTTGCTTCGTCTATATCTACGCAAATTACATCATTGCCTGTTTCGGCAAAACATGTTCCTGTTACTAGACCTACATATCCAGTTCCTACTACTGCTATCTTCATATTCTTATTTATTAAAGTATTCTTTTATCCCGTTTATGATTACATCTTGTGCTTCATAAGTCAATTCTGTATGTATGGGTAATGAAATGACATTGGCACACAATTCAATGGTTACGGGGAAATCTTTGTCACCCGTATTTTCTTGTTTATATGCCTCTTGATGATGTAGTGGTATTGGATAATATACCATACAAGGGATGTTTTTATCGTTTAAGTATTTTTTTAAATCATCTCTATCAATTCCATCACATTGCAAAGTGTATTGATGAAAAACATGGGTGCTATCGGGATTGAAAACGGGCGTTTGCAATCCTGAAACATCTGCCAATTGTTGATTATAGTATTTTGCTGCCTTCAATCTTGCTGCACTATAATCGTCTAAGTGGCGTAACTTTATTCTCAATATTGCCGCTTGAATACTATCCAGCCTACTATTAACACCTACCTGATCGTGTACATATTGCCTACTCTGCCCATGATTTGCTTTTATTCTTAACTTTTCTGCTAATTCAGCATCATTGCAAAACATGGCGCCTCCATCACCATAACATCCTAAGTTTTTTGAAGGGAAGAAAGAGGTACACCCAATTGTTCCAATTGTTCCAGCTTTCTTAATTGTTCCGTCAGAAAAAGTATAATCAGCTCCTATAGCTTGTGCCGTGTCTTCTATGACAAATAAACTGTGCTTATCTGCTATATTCATAATAGCTTCCATATCGGCACATTGACCAAACAAATGCACGGGTACAATAGCTTTCGTCTTGGACGTGATAGCCTTTTCCATTTCTTCAATATTGATATTGAAAGTGTCTTTATCTACATCAACTAAAATGGGCTTTAATCTTAACAATGCGATAACTTCAGCAGTGGCAACGTATGTAAAACAAGGCACGATAACCTCGTCTCCTGGTTGTAACTCTAACGCCATCATAGCTATTTGTAAAGCGTCTGTTCCGTTGGCACATGGGATAACATGGTTTACTCCTAAGTAGTTTTCTAATTCCGCCTTGAAGGATTTTACTTCTGGACCATTTATGTATGCGGTAGAACGAATCACATTAAGAACTGCTTCGTCTATTTCTTCTTGTATGTTTTGATATTGACCTTTGAGGTCAACCATTTGTAGTTTTCTCATCTTTTTGATAAATATAAAGATGCGAATATACTTATTAATTGCCAATTTTTTATTCTAATCATATACATGTATTACAAATTATGATAAATGCTTTACAAATCTCGCTAATTGACAAACAAAAAAGGAGCAACCTTGTAGGTTACTCCTTTTATTTTATAGTATGTTTTTTTTTATCTTTCAAATTTTGAATATCCTGATGGCACTTCAAATTTAGAAGCATCTACCGTTTCTTTTTTTAAGCTTTTTGTGGAAAGTTCAGAAATAACTTTTCCTGATGAAAGCACGTATTCAGTACTGTGCATAGGGAATTTTCCTTTCATGTTTGGAATCTTTAAGAAGAACATTGCTTGATTTTCTTTTCTGTTTAATGTCTTAAGCATAGGTTCAAAGAAGTCATAATCTCCGTCAGCAATGTAATAAACTATTTTTCTGTCTTTAGCTTTCGAAATAACGATGTATTCTTTACATGTAACACCATTAAAAGTTTTGGTTTTTCCTGTTTCTTCTACTTCGGCAGAAATGGTTGCTGCTGCACGTTTTTTAGGTGCTTCCATATACATTTTTCTTTCTGGAGAGAGCGCATATACTTTCTCTTCTTTTAAGTCCATTATTTGAATTCCATCAATGTGTCCGTCTTCATTTATTTCTTCAATTCTGATGTTGTCCCCAGAAACGTAGTACTTGTAGTTTACATCAATACTTCCTACTTTTTTATTAAATTCTATAGTTCCTGTGAACTGAGCGAAAGAAGAAGATACGATCAATACACTTGCAGCGATTGAAAGGATAGATTTTTGTAGATTTAATTTCATGTCTTTAACTATTTTTTAATATTTGACTAATGTAATAAATTTTATTATAACTCATTTAAAAGTTTTTATAAAACTAACTTTGCAATTACTATTCCAAAATAAAATAATATGACTACAAGCAAACAAAAAGGGGATAAAGGAGAGGATATAGCTGAAAAATATCTTCAAAAAAATAATTTTAAAGTTTTAACAACTAATTATAGATTTCTAAAAGCTGAGGTAGATATCATTGCAATTGACCTAACTGACAATGAATTGGTTTTTGTTGAGGTGAAAACAAGAGCAACTGCTAATTTTGGAAATCCTGAAGAGTTTGTGAGTATTCAACAACAAAAAAGAATTATAAAAGCTGCGCACCAGTTTATCGTCTCTAATAACAGAACGGAAGATGCTCGATTTGATATAATTTCAATAATAATGATAAACAAGACCGTTAAGTCTATCGAACATTTAAAAGATGCTTTTTATCCAACACTATAACACTTATAAATATGACTTTGTTGACAGTCTTTTTGATAAAATAACGCAGTAACAACGATAATTTGTTAAATTTGTAGTCTAAATTGATTGAATGCAAACAACAATTCAACTACATGACAAACAATTTGTGCCTTATATAGATGCTGACAAAATAGCCTCATCTATCACAAAACTTGCACAAAAAATTCAAAATGACTATCAAGATAAGAATCCACTTTTTGTAGGGGTGCTGAACGGTTCTTTTCTATTCGTTGCAGATTTAGTCCGCCAATTTGACGGAGACTGCGAAATATCATTTATAAAAATGGCATCTTATGAAGGCACATCTACTACAGGTGTAGTCAATGAGCTTATTGGGCTTAAAGAAAACATCAAAGATAGACACGTTATAATCCTAGAAGATATCGTAGATACCGGTAATACTTTGGAGAAGTTAGCAGAACTTTTAGAAAAAGACAAGCCAGCTTCGCTAGAAATAGCAACGTTACTTTTCAAACCCAATGCATATCAAAAAACTTTCCCAGTTAATTATGTAGCAATGGAAGTAGGTAATGAATTTTTGGTGGGGTACGGTTTAGACTATGATGGACGAGGACGAAATTTAAAAGACATTTATATAATTAAAGAATAGGTAATTGATTTTGCCACAAATATTGAATTATGCTTAACATTGTATTATTTGGACCTCCGGGTGCTGGAAAAGGAACACAATCAGAACGATTAATTGAAAAATACGGTTTGATTCACCTATCAACAGGAGATATTTTCAGAGCCAATATAAAAGGTGAAACCGCTTTAGGAACATTAGCGAAAACATTTATAGATAAAGGACAGTTAGTTCCCGATGAGGTAACCATAGGTTTATTAACATCTGAAGTAGAAAAGTACGAAGAACCAAAAGGATTTATTTTCGATGGGTTTCCAAGAACCACTGCTCAAGCCAAAGCATTAGATGAGTATCTCAATAAAAAAGAAAAGCCTATCTCAATGATGTTGGCATTGGTTGTGCCAGAGGAAGAACTAAAATCAAGACTGATGGAACGTGCAAAAACTTCTGGAAGATCAGACGATGCTGATCCGGCTATTATTGCAAACAGGATAGAAACGTATAAAAAAGAAACAGCTCCCGTAGCTGACTTTTACGATGCTCAAAATAAATACCATAAAATTGACGGTGTAGGCTCTATTGATGACATCGCAAATAGACTTGTAGAAGCTATTGGTTAAAAATGTACGCAAAGAAACTCCAATAATCCTTCGATAAAATATTGGTTGATGGTTTTTTAGGTATAAAAAAATACTTAATTCGATTTGAATAGATGGTTAATCGTAATTATCTGTTGGCTCGGATCTACACTACTTTTAACGTCAACACCTGTGAAAGTAGCGAGCACAGGAATTGCATTTTGTTTTTTTTGTGTAAAGAAACGATAGACTTCAAATTTTTTATAAAAGAAATTGTAGTATTCTTCATCTAAAAGAACAGGGTTTTCTGTAAAAATAAAATCAAAAACAAATGTTTTTCGGTTGGCTCCTCTGTATATTAAATCTTGCTGATAATCTCGAAGACTTTCATTTTCTTGCCTGTGCCAACTTACTCGTTTTAGGCTTTCTCTTTCTGAGTTAATTGCTTTTTTCAATTGTTTTTCATGAGCTATACACATATTGGTAAATGCTGCATCTGCCCATTCCTGCCAATCTACATGGTCATAACTAAATTCAGATACAGAAATATTAGCTAATTTACCGGTTGATAAAATCCGAAAGTAAAACAATAAAAAAGGGTCAATAATTTTGTAATTTGCATGATAGTGATTGGTATTCCAGGGCACGTAGCTTTCTATCCATCCCACTTTAATCATTTCATTGAATGCACTGGTTACAGACCCTCCTGACTTGTAGCCAGTTTGAGCGAGAATAACATCTCTAGTGAGCCCGTTGTTGTCGGACGCAAGTACTCTTAATATGTCTTCACAAACTATTGTGTTTGAAATAAATGTAGTTATTAAATCGTTGTATTCATTTTTTAGCTTGCCTGTTTCGGCAGCAAAAATGCGTTTAATATTATGAATCAGCCTGCCTGTTTTGTGAATTTGTTTTAAGTAAAAAGGAATACCTCCAAATATCATATAGTATTTTGCTATTTCCTTTTTGGTTAGTTGCACGCCTCTTTGCTTAAAAAAAAGATTGGTTTCATGCAGTGTGAATGGTTTTATTTGGAGTTCTGAAGTTAGTAGATGAGAAAAGGCCTTTTCTTTCTTGTGCATCATTCTCAGTTGCCAAGAAGAGGTTGTGTCAGTTAAAACAATAAAAGTAGATTTTCGCTTAACAGCCCATGAATTCCAGAAATTACAAAAAGAAGCTACCATTTGACTACCATTTGTGTTCATTTTCTCGAATCCATGAAATACGATCACTCTTCTTTGACTTTTGGTTTTTCGATTGGTTAGCACATGTTTCAACTGCTCAAAAGCTTCTTTCCAGTTTTTGGGTAAGCCAAAAAGATTATCCTTGTCTAAACTGATTTTATTGATAGCCTGTTGCCAAAGTGCTAAATTATCTTTCAAACTTGATTTTTCGTTTGTTAACGAAAAACTAAAATCTATTTTATCTTTGAGTATTTCTTTTGTAAAAGTAGATACTCCCACACCCCTTCTCCCATGTATTACTACAAGTTCGGGCTGAGAAGAGACAAATAGTCTGTGGAACTCTTTTGCCTCCTTCTTCCTTCCTATAATGTTCATTATATTGTTATTAGGTAGTACAAATTTACCAAAACATATTTAAAGAGAGGTTATTTAAATAACTCAAAAATTTTATCTCTGAGGTATTCGCCCATTTTTAACTTGGCTTCGTGAGTCCAGCCAGCAATATGGGGGGTGAGAATTACTTTTTCGCATCTCGCCAAATACTGAAAAACTGGTCTGTCAAATCCTGTTTGTTCAAAAGAAGAGTTTTCATACTCCAATACATCTAAGCATGCTCCCAGTATTTTTTCTTTTTCAATGCCCGCTTTTAAATCATTTAGAATTACCGATTTACCTCGTGCTGTATTTATAAGATAAAAAGGGTTTGATACTGAAGCGATAAAATCTGCATTTATCATTCCTATTGTTTCGGGAGTTTGGGGGATGTGAAGAGAAATAATCTGAGCTTCTTTTTTTAGGGTCTCGAGGGTGACTTCCTCTACAGAATCGGGGGCGTAATTGGTTTTAAACCTGTCATAAGCTATTATTCTAACGCCAAAACCTTGCAGTCTTTGTGCAAAAGCTCGCCCCATAAATCCAAAACCAATGATACCAACTGTCTTGTTCATTAATTCCACTCCTCTGTTTTCTTCTCTAAGCCAAATTCCTTTTCTAACTTCTGCATCTGCTCGTTTTATGTTGTTAAATAACATAAGTAAAGAGCCGATTGCATGTTCCGCTACTGCATCTCTATTTCCTTCAGGAGATCTTATTACTGCTATGTCATTGACTTTGCAATAATCGGTGTCAATATTTTCCAAACCAGCACCAGGTCGCCCAATAAATTTAAGTTTTTTTGCTTTTTTGAGTATGAGGTGGTCCAGTTTGAATCTGCTTCTTATAATCAAACCGTCATATAAATGAATTGTTTTTTCTATTTCCTCTTTAGAATCTGAATATTTAAAGTCGCATGTCCAGCCTTTCTCAATAAAAGATTGACTGATAAGCTCATGAACATTATCAATAAATAAAACCTTCATGAAATTAAACTTTTCTACCTGTGGCAATTCGTTGGTTGGTGTTGTATTTTTTTGATTTTTTTACTTTTATAGTAATGTAGGTCGCTTTAGAAGATTTAGAAACAAAATAATCTTCACCACCATATTTTAGTTTACCTCGTCCGCTTGGTGTCCATTCTTCTACCTGTAGCTTATAGTTTCCTTTTATTGAAGTAGCTCCAAATATCAGAAAATAATCGTCTGATTTTTCAAAGCTCAATGCTATTTTATTGTTGTCTAGTTTTTTGACAAATAAGCCTTGAGTACCAGTCTTAAAAATTACTTTATCTAAGTTTTGTTGCTCTGATATCAAGATATCTCCATCTTCCAATCTGGAATCATCTTCGCTTGAACCTCTGGTCAGTACGATGTCGCCAACCAAATAAAACTGCAACTCTCTCAAGTTTTCACTTTCTAATTTATATTC
>CAMZLL010000219.1 GCA_947311505.1 uncultured Cryomorphaceae bacterium | reverse complement strand
ATGCAAACGGTATTTATATTGTTATTGATATTTCTGCTTGTAGTCCAAGAACCACTCCCCCCCCCCATAGTAGTAAATATTTGAGGCGGACTAGTAAAACCACAAGCAGAAATATCAATAACAATATAAATACCGTTTGCATTGGAATATTGCACCCACCCAGTACCATCAACAGGAGAATGACCTGTGTACATCCTCAGATTAGCACCTCCATCTGTTACGTTGGTAACCAATGGAGCGGATTTGACAACCCCATTGGCATCTGCCACTAAAAAGTTATTTGAACTCGTACCCGCAACAATTGAACGGATTCTTAAATCCCCATTTACATCCAATTTGGAAGTAGGTAAAGGGTCTCCAATACCAACATCACCGTTGGTTTTAATTGTTAAACGTTCGAGTCCATTTGTTGCAAAACTTAACCATCCTCCAGCAGCACCGCCCCCTCGATAAAAAGAAATAAACCCATTGTTTTCATTTAAGTTATGCTTCAGCCCCAACCTAAATGATTCAATATTTATAGGTTGTGTATCTAACGTTTTAGCATATAAAGAAAAATCATATTCGTTAGCATTTGCTAATATAGTTCCATAACTGTTGTTTCCATTATTAACATGTAGCTTTGCTCTTATGTCAGTTGCTCCTACCCCCACATTGCCGTCATACGTAATTCGCATACGTTCTTGTAAACCAACAGCTACACCATCTCCTTGTTCAGTAGAAAATATTAGGTTAGCATCATAACCCGAATTACCATTTTGCTGAGACAAAATCTGACTACCAACCTGACTACCATTAAAGTGGTGAAAATCTATAGCTACACCAGTACGAACCGAACCACTTCCAACCGTATTTCGCAATTTCAAAACAGAAACATTACCATTGAAAGCTTCAGCAATTTCTAACTTGCAAGTAGGAACATTGATGCCTATCCCCACTTTACCATTGGTATACATATTATCGCTAATAGCATCGGGAGGAATTGTTCCTCCTTCTTCGTACCAATCGTGATCTTCGCTATTGACAGTTTGATCATGAAGGCGATTCCATTTGCTTCCGTCCCAATAGTGGTATCCTACACCTGAAGCTGCATTTGTATTATATACAAGTAAACTTGTAGTAGGGGAAGTAACCGGAGCGGCAGTCGTTAAATTTACAATATCTACTCTTGGAATCAATAAACCTTTATTTGTTGATACAATATCAAGCATCGCTGAGGCATTAGGATTTGCTCCTGTTGTATTTATTCCGATATTTTGAGCATACTGAGTAATTGAACAAAATAGTATTCCAAATGTAAAAAATGATTTCATAGCTAATGTATTTGAATATTTAAGAGTGAGTTTATATAATAAAGTCAAATTAAAAACTGTCGTTCTTTACGTCCTACTTTTTTAAGATTAACCTTAACTCCAATATATCTTTTTGAAGCTGAAGAATTTTAGCCTCTTGTTCTTGATTACTTTGAATCAAAACAGAAATAAAATCAACATAATTAACAGCTTTAAATCCTTCATTATCTGTATAAACCATATTGGGTAGAATAACTTCTAATTCTTGGGCTATTACACCAAAATGTCTATTATCATCAAATTGTCCCTCTTTAAATTCATCACTTCTATACCTATAAGATACAGGATTGATTTTAGAAAGTAAAACGGTAGCATTTTCTATGGATTGTATATTCTTTTTATACCGAACATCAGAACTTGTAATAGAACCAGAAGCTAAAATATTTCCGGTAACTTGCAATTTTTGCGATGGACCAGTATTTCCTATTCCAACATTACCGCCTCCGAGAATAATCACTTTATCTGCCCCACCTGTTTGAAATCTGATATGGTCACTTGATTGTTCATTATTAATAACAACATCTTTTCTATCTGCTCCATAATCTCTTAATCCAAACATTGCGGCATCTGAATCCCAAATCACATTCACACCTCTAAAATCTCCTGCCGGAATTTGAGAACCACCACAACATCCCATATCATAATGACCAATATATGTAGATGACGACTGATCATCAAATCTTGCACGTCCAGTTACATGAAACTTTTCTGATGGATTTACCATATGTAAGCCTACGTTTCCGTTATTTATTATAGTCAATCGTCTTTGCAATACAGTATTGTTTCCTGTAGAAATTGACACCCCTTCATAACCATTAATACTTAGCGCATCAGGAGTTCCGTCAGCAGTGAAATTATCTGTCGTGATTGAAAGGTTATAAGGGTTTGATGAAGAGTTAAATCCATTCCTAAAAAACAATCCATTAGCGGTTCCTAAAGCATAGCAATTCGCTTCAATATTCCCAGCTACTTCCAACTTTTCTGTTGGATTAGAAGTTCCTATTCCAACATCACCTCCATCTTCTATACGCATATACTCAACACCATCGACAGGTCCACTGGCTCTTGTATTAATAAATCTTAAATGATCTCCAACGTCATCTCCCCAGGCAATAACAGCATCGGCATTATTAGCTCCTTCGTCTTTCATTCCAAAATATGCATTATCTGATCCTCCTGCACCTATTCGAACACCATCAACCATCCAAGGTCTTGCCCCTCCAGAAATTTCAGTCCTATTGATAGCCACATCACCAACAATATCAAGTACAGCGTTTGGAGAAGGAACTCCTATCCCCACTTTACCATTAGTAAACATATTATCGCTAATAGCATTGGGAGGAATTGTTCCTCCTACTTCGTACCAATCGTGATCTTCGCTATTGACAGTTTGATCATGAAGGCGATTCCATTTGCTTCCGTCCCAGTAGTGGTATCCTACACCTGAAGCTGCATTTGTATTATATACAAGTAAACTTGTAGTAGGGGAAGTAACCGGAGCGGCAGTCGTTAAATT
>CAMZLL010000218.1 GCA_947311505.1 uncultured Cryomorphaceae bacterium | reverse complement strand
GATAGTATGATCATCATACCATTTTATAATATTATTTCATCACGCCCATAATGAAACAACACCAAATATAATACCAAACAGTAATCGAAAAGTATTTTTGAAAAATGTTTTAAGATTTTCACCAGCAAATATCAATATCACAGAATAGAAAAGCCATCATACTCATAACGCAAGAAGGTATTTCTCTATCCCCATAGTTCGATATTTTTCTATAAAAGTTAGACTCAATACTCCACTACAGATAAATCCAATCTTTTTCATATGTATTTTTTTATCACCCCAGAAAAAATGAGGTGTATGCATTGATTTACGTAATATGTATATAATACTCAACAATAGACCCCCACTCAGCAACAATTCTCCATATCCACCTCAAAGCACTATATAACGCAAAAGTTCTCGCCCAAACCAAAGACTACAGAGAGAAAAACCATATGATTTCAAAACATTATATCCTATATGCAGGACTCTTGTAATGTCTTTTTCTTGTATATATTTATGCTTCACTCCCCAATGTAAAAACCAAGGACTCAATACAACCAGAAGCACAAAAATATTTATTCCACCGAGTCGTAGTAAATGAGTATTTCCAGAAACTATTCATCGCAAAAATAGCTCTATAGACAGTAATACTACAACCCCTACCCCTCGCTGTATAGTTTTTTTATGCATCAAATACGTATATATAAATTAAATAAATTTCAGAAAATATATTGAAATCAGTATACATACAAACTCATTATTCATAATATCTCTTCATATACTTCAATCAACGCTCATTTCCTAAGATACTCTATACTTATTTTTTCTCATCTCAATGATTCCCATCAATAATCACAATAATTTATTTTTAACAAATACTTTTTGCTCTATATCTAACATTTCTCATAATCAGTCGAGTATTTTATGATGTTTTGGAAGCTTTTGTAATTTTTCTAAAATCATTACATATAATTCGTGTAAATTTTTACCTGTTCTTTCTATAACAACATCTTCATTGATGTCAAAAAGATGCTTAAAAAAGGAGTATACATCATAAATATCTCTATTAGTTGATCTTTCTGTTAATGCAACTAGTTTATTTGCAAAAATAGTTGCTTTATTTTGTACCTTGATACTCGTACCATAAAAATCAACTACTTCATAGATATTATATTTCCAAATTTTCCTATTGATATCTATTTTTATATTTACATCGTCCTCACCATACGATAATATAAGTTTATTTCCTTTTTTTATTGTGCCATACTGTTGTAAAATATTTATCATCACCTTATCAATATTATCTACTGAACCTAAAAGATCAAAATCTAAATCAGTGGAAAATCTATCTAAGCCATACAAAAAATAACAAGCAGTTCATCATTTAAAGGCAATATTATTTCATACTTCACTCATAAAAATATCTTGCAATATTTGAAACATGAGCTCTCTATGTTTATCTCTATGCAACATTTTTAATCATCTTATGAACAGCTAAAACAACCCTCTTGTTATAAAGTTTAGATATTTTTTGTATTTTTTTTATATTAATATGTTCTATAGAGTCAAAGTAATACTCTTTGGATAAATATAACCTATCACATATTGCTCTTTCTGGACTAGCAATTGCATAATTTCAATGATGTATCATTCACAAAGGGTTATGCAAAATACTATCTTTTAATTTTAAATATCTATACGTAATATCTCATACAGTCTTTTCTCATGTATTATCACTAGCTAAAAACAGTGTATTTCAATAATCTTGAAATATAACTCACTCTTTTTTTAGCACCGTTTCAAATGATATATATGAGTTTTTTTTTATCTTTACTGCTAATTCAAATTTATTCGGTTTATATAAGGTATAAATTCATTTATAGATATGTTGAAATACTCCTTGTTGTTCCCTTCTCTTTAAAAAATTTCTTATCGTATGATAATTTTCAATTCACAATAAGACACGTATATCATGATACGTAAAGACCGTTTTTCAAGACGCAATAATTCTATCAATATATTTCATATATCATCGTATAACACTTAAATATAAGTACAATATACTGAAGTTACAAGAAAATGCAAATCAACACTAACTTATTATTCATAATATTTCTTCATATACCTTAGCCATTTATCAAATTGTTTATCAAATGATATATCCATTTTATTTTCATCTAAACTAGGTTGTAAATCTAGCAGCTCATCTTTAAATTTAAGCATTTTTTGTTTTTCTTGTTCAGTAGATCATAGTGATACTATTTTTCGTTTTAATCGAAGAAGATCTTTTTCATCAAATGATCAAACATTTTCGACAAGAACCTCCAATCCTTGTTTTGGTTCTTTTGCTAAGATATGATGAAGGATACGAATAGTATGAACATCAGCTTCTGTCACTTTCGAATCTAGTTGTTGGAGAGCACGAAGTGCTGAGATTGCATCGTTTTGGAGAGAGAATCAAAGAGAAGCAAAGAGATCACGCTCTTCTAGTTTTCATCCAGATTGATTAATAAGTCTTTCATGTCGAATATTTCGAGATTGATTATTTTGATAAGTATTTATGAGATTATAAATAATAGTTTTAGAAATAAGATTATGTAAGTGAGGTGTTATAGTAATAACATCATTCAATGCTTTATCAGAATACTTCCATGCCAATCAATATTCTCAAATACTCCATAATCTAGGAATAACTACATTATAATGATATACATTATTTTTTAATTTTTGTTCTATTTGCAGCAAAATAGAGTCAAATTCTTTCATCTTTCCTAAATAAAAAAGAACAACAAGTTTATCTGACAAAACATCAACAACATTTCCTCATTTATCTATTGCTTTTTCCAATGACACTTCTGCATCTTCCCACTGTGTTAATTCAATTTGCATTCTTCCTTCCCATCGATAGGCTCTTCGTTTATCTGGAAATAATTCAACTCTTTTTTTAAAATAAAACAATGCTTTATCATATTCTTTATCTATTTTAGAACTAAAATAATATCATAAAATACCCAACGCTTCGTAAGCATATAAAGGATTATCAACGACTTTTGTCAAATGTTTCTCCATATCTTCTGGGTGTTTTGTGTAACGCTCTGCTTTTCCTCTATAAAAAAGATATTCATCAGTCTCCTTGTGTCCCAACTTTTCAAGTCTTTCAAAAAAACTATAACTCTCTTTTCGAAACTTTCCCGACTGAAGATCTATCCCCTCTATAAGTAAACCAACAGGAGCAAAAGAATCCATTTTCACACTATCTTTTGCTAAGGTTACTGCTATATCCCAATTTCCCAGCTCTTTAAACGCTAAAGCTCTTTGCTGTAAATATAATGACCTTATTATTGGATCCTTATCTGTTAAGGTCTTTGAAAAGATAATTACTCCTTTCCGATCTTTTCTATGCCACAAAAGCAATAATTTATATAATTTTTTAAAAGTGGGGGCTTGTATATTTTTTTTCTGGACTATTTTCCAGGCTTCATCAGCATATCAAAGCTTCATTAAAGAGATAACAACAGGAACAATTTCACCTCTTTCTACTTCTTGATTTTCTTCTCGATGCTCCACTACAGAAAGATAGTTTCCTTTCTCATATAAAGAAAGCAGAAGATTTTTGTTTATATTTTCTGTAGCATTCGGTGGTCCTTCCTGCTTTCTTTTATCAAAGAAAAAATATCATCATATTAATATGATATTAATCAAAAGAACACCAACTGTAATAGCTCACCATAAAATCTTTTTGTCTTTCATATTATATGATATTACAAAATAAATATTTTTGCTATTTTATTTTCTACTATTATTGTTTCATCTTACTATAACTAAAACAAGCATAACCACCAAAGCATAATATGAATAAATACTCCGTTCTTCTGCTATACTTTTTTCTCCTACAGCAAGATAAAATGGAATATGCACGAGTAAAACCAATGAAATAATTGCAAAGTAACGCCCATCTATCTGCCACCATTTCTTTTTTTCTTTATCAAAATAAATATATCTCATCAAAGCTATCGCGCCTATACCTACAGAAAGATGAACAAATCACAAAAAAGATCTATCAAATCACATCTCTTTTCATAATGATCATACAATCAAAAACACCATTGAAATAGTTCCACAAAATAAGGAAACAAGTATAAAATATTTATATTTTTTATAATATTTCATAACTGAATAGTCCAAATTAAAAAATCTCAACTATTTTTTTATGTTATTCATTTCCCACCATAGAACAATAGACAAACAAAGCGCCAGTATTAATACTATAGCAAGAAAATAATAAGAAAATGATAAAACATCTTCTCAAAAAGAACTATAAAGTCAAACAATTAACGCGAAAAAAAACAATCCTAATATTCGATTTATATATCATTTTTTCCATGCAACGAGTATCTTTGATATCAAACTCACTAGAGCCAATAACACATTATACACAATCAACAATATATATATATATATCCATTCTCATAGTCAAGCCTGCATCATTTCTAGAATATAGACTCAAATAAAATAGTTTATGATCCACGCAATACCCCCTGCACCAAGTATCAACACTAAAGGGTTACGTATAAGATGTAAAGGAAGATTTTTCTGTTTATATTCCATGATTTGACTATAATAGACAGTCTCAATAGAAAGTAAGACAAAAATAATAAACTTCGCGATAATTGATACTGCAGAATATAATCCCGAAGTTGTAGCATCAAAAAAATGTTTTGCCAACAAAATATCACTATTCATGAATAAAGAAAATATAATACTCGCGAAAACAAACTGTACTATTTCTCATTTTTGTTGTTTCATATCTTGCAAAAAAAGGGGAATGTTTTTAGTTCATGGTATTTTTTTAAACTTTTTAAAAACAATAAGATATGTTATAACTATACTCAGTATTCATGACAATAAAAATCATCATAAAGCTCCATATATACCATATCAGAGCCATACTAACCCTAGTCAAAAAAATAATTTTCATAGAGGTCATATCAGACTTATATATCATTTTTGCGTAAAAAGTTTCATCCCTCTCAGCATAGCATCAAGCGAAATGTTCAGAAAGGAAAAAATAAGCACTATCCCAACCAATACCAATAACCACACATCATCTATATGTAAAAACCTTGCAAAAAAAGGAGTTCATAACAAATAAAGCATATAGACCACTATTCATACACTAGCAAAAACAACCCAAGAAGAAAGAAATAACGATTTAATCTTTTCTTTATCTTCTCTCAGCAGAGAAATCTTTTTATTAAAAAAGAAAATAAGTCATGCCGTAAACACTCCAAGTATATTAAATAAGCTTACCAAACTTTCAAATATTCCAAAATCTTCAATACTCAGAAAACGAATCATCAAAGGATGATATAAATAATTTATAAGTCATCAGAGTATCGTTGTAAATCCTAATACTGCAATATGAAAATAATTACTTTTTTTCCATTTTTTCAACATCTCTATCATCAAAAGAATAAACAATCACCTTTTCACCCATTATATTTTTATCTAATCACTCTATATCATTTAAAAAATCATACTGCTCTGCATCTTCACAATCCGAGAGCAAGACAATATGTTTAATTTTTTCTCTCTGCAAGATAGTAATATCATGCTTTTTTATAAACTGTTCTATACTTTTACTTTGCTCAGTAGCATTATTTGTATATAAATCTCCTATTTCTATATTATCAGCAACAATAATATTATCAACTCATACAAATCTATCAAAAGCATTAACTATTGTTTTCCCTTCTGTTCGTTCGCAGTACATATAACTATGTCGAGGAAGCACGAGTATTTTCCCCTGTATTTCTCCAGACTCTATTTTTTTTCTCACTTCAAAATATTCTTTGGGTCGTTCTGTAATCAAGATATGCTTTGAAAACATAAAGGGAGCATGTGGATTATATATATAAAGTAGTCATCAAAGCAAGGAGATGAGTCATATCACAACAGCATGATATATATATTTACGACTAATCTTTCTCTTTAAAAAAGAAAATATTCATCATAGAGCAACAATAAATCATACCCACTCTACTAGCATCATCACGCCTATCCATTTTTGTGCATCTCTCATCCCATTATACAAAGGAAT
>CAMZLL010000217.1 GCA_947311505.1 uncultured Cryomorphaceae bacterium | reverse complement strand
CTGTGCAGCGAAGCGAGCCTACTGCGAAAGGAGGGAGTGACATAGTGCGAGAACGAAGAGTAGCGCTATGCCATTGGTTTACAAACAAATAATGCCAAAGCGAAGCGGAGGAAAATAAAAAAACAAAACCATAGCTCCCGACACGCAGGCTCGCAAAACTCGAAAGTGTGTAGTAGCATGATAGCTCTGTTTTTGGATAAGCGATAGCAATTGGGTTGGCATCCATAAACTGTGCTAGCAGGATATGAGAACACTGAATGACGAGGAATCCAGAACTCAGATACTGTGACAAGCTGACCAAAGGGAACTTTAGTGGAGTACTTCTTTTTTTAGTCCTTTTAAAATACTAAAAGCAAAAAAAAAGGTGCTACAGCTTGGCGCTGTATATGATTATGGATGACGCAGGAATACCTTTTTTGCCTAGTCGTAAATTACATTTACCAACTTCTATTTTAATGAACTTATTTTACCAAATGTAAACGAAATTATTTAGAAACACACCATTTTGCTGAAAAGACCAATATTGGACCCCTTTTGTTGCGGAACTTTCGGAGTGTAACTCTTTATTTAATGAACTGAAAACAAAAAAAGAGGGGATTTGGTTTGGCGGATTTATTTGCTGACGATTGACGCAGGAATACCGTTGTCATGTCTTAGTACCCAGATACTAAGTAAATCCCCCAACAACTACAGTCGCACCCTACTTCATTCTGCTGAAAAGACCAATATTGCCCCCCTTTTGCTGCGGAATGCACGGAGTGTAACTGCTCAGAGTGTAACCACTAATGGTTTCGCCCATACCTGTAAGCCACAATAAGCGACATAAAAAAAGCAACTAGGCTAATCTTTGTCATAATTTCTTGATAGATATAGCCCATTTTATCAAATAGACCTGTAATATGAATTAATATCTGTAGTACAAGTATGATTATAAAAATCCACATATTAGAATCAAGCCAGCCAAAAATATTTTTCACAATTATTATTATTTCTTACTTTTTTTATATTCATTATAACCATATGCACCACCTAGCCCTATAGGGATACCATATCGAACAATGGTGTTCGCAGGAATAAGTTGAATAATTGGACTAGTCCCTCCTCCAAGAGAGTTTAACAATGGTGTTGGACTAACACCTACTCCAGTAAAGAACCCACTAGGCTTCATTTGACCCAAAACATTGCGCTGCAGAGGATAAACAGTGTATCTAGTCATTGTCGGAATTGATTTAACTCCGTATATGTAATTAGATCTATTAAAAACAAGGCTTGTTGCCATTTTGTTTAAAGAGTAGTGCCTAATAGCTGTAAATGACAATACTCCTGCTTTTAGTATTCCTGGACCGAATAACGTTTCTGGACCGTCCACCATAGTAATTGCACCGGTCATGCTATTTCGCTTAGCCCAATATCTTCGATCTGCTGCCTGCTCTCCTTTATAAAATAAGCTATTTTTCATAGCTAGCCCTCCATTATTACTTTTAACCCATTTTTCAATCGCTACGGAGTTGAAAGCACCATAATATTCTGATGAAACTGTTCCTGAATAGAGCATCTGACTATTTCCTTCTATTCCAGCATTAATAGTCGCAGAATACGAAACATAGTTATTGCTAAAGATAAAACCATCCGTTCTAGTAATTCTGACAGACTCTTGTAGCCCCCCAAATCGTGCATATTGGCAATCACAGTCTCCATATTCATATCCGATTGTTGACGAATATGTCGTTCCATCTTTTGTTGTAAAATTATTAAATGTTCCTCCAATTGGCGCACCATATTCATCATAACCTTGATACTCTATTGTAAAAGCGTTTTCAATGTCACTAGTTTGCGTACCATCTTCATTAAATCCTGCAAATTCCAACCCTTCTAGCTCAACACCATCTAACAACCTATTCTCACTAAAAGCATAAGGCGAATTATGTGGATATTCAGGACTCAACGGATCAACAGCAAAGAACCTACCCAACCTAGGGTCGTGCATTCTATACTTGTAATTCACACTATTCCCTTTCCCTTTAATCTCATCATCTTTTTCTTGCCCTTGGAAACCGTAGGTGTACGAGCTGTTACCAGCCTCCCCTAATCTCCCTGGCATTAGCATGCCGTATGGGTAGTAATCACAAAACGATATAGCATCACTATTTTTCAAAAAATTATATAAACTTAAAATCTTTTCCTGGGTAATGCGCCATTTTTCCTAATTCCTCTTCTATTCTTAATAGTTGGTTGTACTTTGCCATACGATCAGATCGAGAGGCCGATCCTGTTTTAATTTGCCCTGTATTTAACGCTACCGCTAAATCTGAAATAGTGTGATCCTCGGTTTCTCCACTTCTGTGACTCATTACAGAGGTGTAAGCATTTTTAGTAGCCATGTTTACAGCGTCTATTGTTTCTGTAAGTGTACCGATTTGGTTTACTTTTACAAGTATTGAATTGGCAATATTTTCTTTTATTCCTCTCGTCAAGCGTTTTACATTTGTAACAAACAAATCATCTCCTACAAGTTGAGTCTTCTGACCAAGTGAATCGGTCAATTCTTTCCAGCCATACCAGTCGTCTTCATCTAATCCATCTTCTATAGATGCTATCGGATATTTATTTGCCCAGTCCTTCCAGAATCCAACCATTTCTGATGAAGTCATGTTTTCTCCTGTGGATTCAAATTTGTATAGTTTTTCATCGTTTGCGTAAAACTCAGAGGCCGCAGCATCTAGTGCTACCCAAACGTCTTTGCCAGGTGTGTATCCTGCCTTTTCTATAGCTAGCAATACTACTTCCATAGCTTCTTCATTAGAACCTAAGTTAGGTGCAAATCCTCCTTCATCACCTACATTTGTACTCATTCCTCTTTTTTTAAGGACTTCTTTGAGGTTGTGGAATATTTCTGTGCCCATTCTCAATCCATGGCTAAATGATTCTGCGCCAAATGGCATTACCATAAATTCTTGAATGTCTATCTTGTTGTCTGCATGAGAACCTCCGTTAAGGATGTTCATCATCGGTACTGGCATCGTATTGGCGTTAACCCCTCCTATATATCTGTAAAGCGATTGTCCTGCGGATTGTGCCGCAGCTTTGGCACAGGCCAACGAAACTCCAAGTATAGCATTAGCTCCAAGTTTCCCCTTGTTTTCTGTGCCGTCTATCGAAATCATTGCTCGATCTATTAGGTTCTGGTCAAAGATATATCCTCCGTTCAATTCGTCATTAAGTATCGTATTTACATTATCGACAGCCTTCAAAACGCCTTTTCCCATGTAGTAATTCGAATCGCCATCTCGTAGTTCTACAGCTTCGTGTATTCCCGTACTTGCTCCTGAGGGAACGGCTGCTATACCTACTGCACCAGAATCTGTAAATACTTCTACTTCTATGGTAGGGTTTCCTCTGGAATCTAAAATTTGTCTTGCGTTTATCTTTGCGATGTATGACATGTCTTTATGTTTTTTATTGTTTTATTTTCGTTCTTACCAGCTTTAAAGATACAAACGAATTTGTTGGTTACTTTCTTTTAGCGATGTTTTTTACAAAATCATCAAAAAGGTATCTGGAATCATGAGGCCCTGGAGATGCTTCTGGATGATATTGTACAGAGAATATATCTTTTCCCTTTATAGCTATACCAGCAAGTGTATCGTCATTGAGATGCCTATGTGTTACCGAGATTTGATTGTTCTTTTTAGCTGACTCCATGCTCACCACAAATCCATGATTCTGAGAGGTTATTTCACCTCGTTTGGTAGTTAAATTCAATATCGGGTGGTTGATTCCTCTGTGCCCATTATGCATTTTTTCTGTTTCTAATCCTTGGCTCAATGCCAAAAGTTGATGCCCTAGACATATTCCAAAAATAGGAATATCTGTAGCAGTTAATGTTCTAATAGTTTTTATTACATCTGTCAAAGGTTCTGGGTCGCCAGGTCCATTACTTAGCATTATTCCGTCTGGTTGTAGCGCTAGTACGTCTTCGGCAGTCGTGTTGTAGGGAACTACGGTTACTTCACATCCTCTATTGGTAAGGTTAGTGATAATGCTTCGTTTTACTCCAAAATCTAAAAGGACAACTTTGTAATCCGTTTTTTCTCCTTTCTTAACATAGGTTTTTTTAGTAGATACAGCAGAAGCCAATTCCAAACCCTTCATAGATGGGATATCTTTTGCTTGTTTTTTTAAATCCTCTATTGCAGATACATCTGTGGATATAATGGCGTTTTGAGCACCGTTGTCTCGTATGTATCGCACAATAGCTCTTGTGTCAAGTTCGCAAATTCCCACTACACCTTGGTCTTCTAAGTAGGATTGTAAGGAAGATATTTTATCTCCATAACGGGATGGGGTTCTAGCAAATTTCTTTACCACTAAGCCTTTTATTTTCAACGATTGTGATTCGATTTCATCTTCATGTACGCCATAGTTACCTATGTGTGAGGAAGTCATTACCACCATTTGTCCAAAATAAGAAGGGTCTGTAAAAATTTCTTGATACCCTGTCATTCCAGTATTAAATGCTATTTCACCAGTAGATGTACCTGTAGCACCACAAGATTTACCTCTAAAAACGGTTCCGTCTGCCAAAACGAGTACCGCATCTTTTTGTTGTAGATTCATTCCGCAAATATACTGTTCAATCACGAAAATTAAGCTATAATTCAACGTTATGATATCAACAATTAAGAATTGTTTTGCACCAAATAGGAGGGTAGTTGTAATCTTTGTTTTGAGTAACTTCTTTTTTCTAGTATATAATTCTTAGAAAGAAACAACTTTTAACTATTGAAGTTCGAGAAGAAGAATCGTAAGTATTGTACAGAAAAGGATCGGAGCTATTGACAGTTCAATTAAAAACTAGTCCAATTTGAGAACTGCGAGAAATGCCTCTTGAGGAACTTCTACACTACCTACCTGACGCATGCGTTTTTTACCTTTCTTTTGCTTTTCTAATAGCTTTCTTTTTCGAGAGATATCACCTCCATAACATTTTGCTGTCACATCTTTTCGTAAGGCTTTTATCGTTTCTCTGGCTACTATTTTGGCTCCTATTGCTGCCTGAATTGGAATTTCAAATTGCTGTCGAGGAATCAGTTCTTTAAGTTTTAAACAGATTTTCTTTCCTAGCGTGTAAGCATTACTTCTGTGTACCAATGCAGACAACGCATCTACATTGTCTGAGTTTAACAACAAGTCGAGTTTTATCAAGTCGGATCTTCTGTAGTCTAAAGGGTGGTAATCAAATGAAGCATACCCTTTACTTATCGTTTTTAGTCGATCATAAAAATCAAATACTACTTCTGCCATCGGCATATCAAACGAAAGTTCGACTCTATCTTGGGTCAAATAAACTTGATTCGTTAGTTCTCCTCGCTTACTAATACAAAGTGTCATTATAGCTCCTACGTAATCAGATTTTGTTATAATTGAAGCCTTAATGTATGGTTCTTCTATGTAGTCCAATTTTCCAGTCGCTGGCAAATCTGAAGGGTTGTTTACAATAACCAATTCATTGCCTTTATATAGGTAGGATTTATAAGATACATTAGGCACAGTTGTGATGACTGTCATGTTGAACTCTCGCTCTAGTCGTTCTTGGATAATCTCCATATGTAACATACCTAAGAATCCGCATCTGAAGCCAAAGCCAAGTGCTACAGAACTTTCTGGTTCAAACACCAAAGACGCATCATTTAATTGTAGCTTCTCCATTGATGATCTGAGTTCTTCATAGTCCTCGGTATCTACTGGGTATATCCCTGCATACACCATTGGTTTTACATCTTCAAAGCCTTGCAGTCCTTCTTTGCAAGGGTTATCTACGGTAGTTATTGTGTCGCCTACTTTTACTTCTGCTGCTCTTTTTATTCCTGAGATTACATAGCCTACATCACCTGTTTTCACTACCTTTGTCGGTAGCATATCCAGTTTTAGTATTCCTATGTCATCAGCGTAGTATTCCTTGTCTGTGTTTACAAATTTTATGCGATCTCCTTTTTTTATAGACCCATTCATTATTCTGTAATAAGCTATAATACCTCTGAATTGATTGTAAACAGAGTCAAAAATCATTGCTTGTAATGGTGCATCTGGATTCCCTACAGGTGCAGGTACTCGAGATACAACGGCTTCAAGAATTTCTTGCACCCCCAAACCTGTTTTTCCACTTGCTGGTATTACCTCAGATGGATCACAGCCTATCAAATCTACTATCTGATCGGTAACTTCCTCTGGCATTGCACCTGGCAAATCCATCTTGTTCAAAATAGGGATGATTTCTAAGTCATTTTCTATCGCTAGATATAAGTTTGAAATGGTCTGAGCTTGAATACCTTGTGAGGCATCTACTATTAATAACGCGCCTTCACAAGCTGCAATAGATCTCGATACTTCATAAGAAAAATCAACATGACCAGGGGTGTCTATCAAATTGAGAATGTACTCTTCCTCGTCTTGCTTGTAGTTCATCTGAATAGCGTGGCTTTTAATAGTAATACCTCGTTCTCTCTCGATATCCATATCGTCCAGAGCTTGAGCTTTCATGTCTCTGTCGGCTATAGTGCCTGTGGTTTGTAATAGTCTATCCGCCAAGGTGCTTTTACCATGGTCAATGTGTGCAATTATGCAGAAGTTTCTGATGTTTTTCATAAATATCGTAATCAACGCAAAAATAGACTTTTTAACCAATAATATCATTATTATCACGAATAAAAGAATCCTATTAACCTAAGAACGGCTTATGAGACGAAGCGAAAAGTCAATAAATAGGAGCGATGCAATGGGGTTTTCAGAGCTCTTCATAAGTCCAGTTCGGGGTATTTGGAGGTTGTTTTGGGCGTTACTCTCGTTTTAAAAAAAAAACGAAGTCGGGCTATTCGCTGTATCTCACGAAAGCTCCAAAAAAGCTTCCGGAGGATGCCGCTACTATCCCTAACGCATGCTGTTTTAGAGAGTTTTAGACTGTTTCTTGAGTCTGTGTATGGAGGGTAAGTTTTTAACGGTTATTATTTTAATTATTTCTTCTTAGTAAAGAAATTATATTTTGTTGATGTACATTTTTACATTTGGGAAAAAAAACAGGAATAAAAAGAAAGCCTTAAAAAAACGAAAAGCTAAATGATTTGGGATATATTTGCAGGCTAATTAAATGTACTTTAATGAAAGTTATAGACTATATAAAAGAATCTGATAAAACACTCTTCTCATTCGAGATTATACCGCCCCTCAAAGGACAAGGAATAGAAGATATATATATAGGTATAGATCCTCTTGTAGAATTTGGACCTAAATTTATCAATGTGACCTACCACAGAGAGGAGTATAAATACAAAGATATGGGGGATGGATTGCTCAAAAAGATTTCCATCCGAAAACGACCAGGGACAGTAGGTATTTGTGCAGCCATTATGCATAAATATAAAGTAGATGCTGTGCCGCACCTTATTTGTGGAGGTTTCAATGTCGAGGAAACAGAAAATGCATTGATAGATTTGAAGTTTCTAGGTGTAGATAACATTCTGGCTCTAAGAGGAGATCCTATCAAGTCAGAACAAGTATTTCAGGCAGAAAAAGGAGGGCATACGTATGCGGTAGATTTGATTAAGCAAATTAAAGATCTTAATGATGGTAAATATTTAGATGACGAACATATTAATTCGCCTTCTAATTTTAGTATAGGCTGCGCAGGTTACCCAGAAAAGCATTTCGAGTCTATGAACCTAGAAACAGACATGAGGTATCTTAAAGCTAAAATAGATGCGGGTGCAGAATATATCGTAACACAATTATTTTATGATAATAAAAAGTATTTTAACTTTGTAGATAAGTGTAGAGCAATAGGAATAGATGTGCCTATTATACCAGGTATAAAGCCAATCACAACATTAAGACACAAGACTTTTATGCCTAAGTTTTTTCACATAGATTTCCCTATGGAATTATCTACAGAATTGGATAAATGTAAAAATAATAAGGAAGTGAGCCAAGTTGGAATAGAGTGGGGGATACAACAAACAAAAGAATTAATAGAAAGTGGAGTTCCAAGCCTTCATTTTTATACAATGGGCAAAGGAACAGCCGTAAAGCAAATTGCAAGAGAAATATTTTAAACGAATCCTATGACAAAAGTTATTTCATTTATAAGTAGAAAAGGAGGAAGTGGTAAGACAACCAATGCTATTAATTTATGCACGACACTTCATACGCAAGGTAAGAAGATTTTACTTATAGAAACAGATCCGAACTACACATTAATGTCGATTCGAAAAATGGAAGTTTTCAAAGACAAATTAAATGAAGATCGGTTGTTTGAAATTGTCCCTTCCTCTGATGATGATGTTGCAACACAAATTGAAGACATTATAGCTAAGCAAAAATACGACTATATAATCGTAGATAGTGCAGGAAAAACAACAGATAATGGGATTAAAGAATTGTGCTTAGTGAGTGATTTAGTGTTGATCACGACAAGCTTAACTCAAAATGACTTACTGGTCGCTTATCAAACCGTTAAAGATTTAAAACCAGCACAAAAAATAGTACCGAAGTTAAAATTAGTAATCTTACCCAATAGAATACATTGTAGAACAAGAATAAAGACAATAAAAGAGGTCTTGAAAGGTTTAGATGTAGATATGTTAGAAGCATTTGTACCTCAAAAGAAAATATTTACAACACCAAGTACCTACAAAAGCGAAAAGAAATACAAGGCAATCAGTAAGTTAATAATCCAAAAATTAGAGCAATAATGGCAAGAAGAACAACCCTCAAAGATTTAAATGAATTTTTAAATCAAAATCCAAACGAAATAGAATTGGATGATGTCAAAACAAAGGACGATTTTTTAAATAAGTCTCCTAAAAACTTAGTTTCGATAAATAAGAAATCTAAAAGTATCGTAAACAGCGCATCAAGTATTAAAAACGCAAGCGTTGCAGAAATCGCTGATTATATTCATAAATTGGCAAAAAAAGAAGATAAAAGCTTTGCTGATATTTGGCTAAAAGTGATAGAAGAGGGTTCTAAAACAGATCCTCTTTTGAAAAATACTTCTGCATTTAAAATGATTAGAAGAATTAATTCCACGACATTTAATGTTGCGTTAGAAGGAGTTACAAAATTAATTACCAGAAGAAAGTAAAGTAGTTGAGTTTTAAATCGTTTCATAGTGTATTGTGGTTGGTAGTTCTTATGTTAGGAGCATATCATTGTTTTGGTCAAACCCCTAAAACAATTCGGCTAGATGCAAAGCTTACTAAAATTGAAAGTTTTGGTGCTAAATTAAAAATTGCAACCTTTATAGCTTACAAAGGGAGCGAACCTGTTGATACTATTGTAACTCAGAACGGGCGTTTGTTTTTTACTATGGAAATCGGCTATGTATATCGTTTAGAGTTTAGAAAATCCGGCTATGTGTCCAAACATTTGATTGTCGATACTCGTGCGCTGCCTGAAGATTTTAAACGAAAAAGTAAAATTAAAATTGATGTAGGTTTGTTTAAGGAGCAAAAAGGTTTTGATGTTTCTTTTCTAAAAAAAGAACCTATGGGAATGGCATCCTATAACGAAATCGAAAAAAAAATAACTTGGAATGATGCGTACACACGCTATATAGTTGAAAAAATAATAAACGCAACTTTGGTTTATACCGATTCAAAAGAGTAAACGCTCACCTGATAAATCAGGTTGTTCATCATTGGTATTTGACCTACTGTCTTATTTATTAAGTAAGCAATAACTAGTTTTTTATCTTTGTTTCAATAGTTTTAAATAAAAGATGATTAGATTTTTTTATATAGTTTTAATTACATTTTTCTCCGTTAGCCAAGCACTATACGCAGGCAATGATAAAGAAGGTGTGATTATTCTTGAAGGAAAGTATCAAGAACGAAATATTTACATTGCCCAATCTCTTGGTGATGCGGGGTTTGGTTTTTGTGCCTATGAAATTCGAGTAAACGGAAATCTTATTACCGATGATATTAATTCCAGTGCATTTGAGATTGATTTAAGTCCTTTTGATTTTAAATTAGGAGACGATATTACCATCGTTATCAAACATAAATCAGGTTGTGCTCCAAAAATACTCAATCCCGGTGGTCTAAAACCAAAGCCAACATTCAAAACCGTAGATATTAAGATTGATGATTCTCAAATCCTAGAATGGATAACTGAAGGTGAATTTGGAGTGTTGCCCTATAAAGTTCAACAATATAAATGGAATAAATGGGTGGATGTTGGAGAGGTCGAAGGTGAAGGAACACCTAATATCTCTAATTATGCTTTCCATGTTGAATTTACTTCTGGCGATAATAAATTTAGAGTTATTCAAATAGACGCTACTGGTAAAATTAAAAAATCAAAATCGATATCTATAGATTCTGATACACCTAAACTAAGTTATACTATAGTCAAAGAAAGGAAAAATAAAAAAGTAGTTTTTTCAGCTGCCACAGGTTACGAAGTGCACGATAAGTTTGGAACGCTTAAGCTAAAAGGGTTTGACTATCAGGTAGATATTACTTCATTAATATCCGATGATTATTGGTTGAGTTACGACAATACTACCGTATCCATTAAAAGATAATATGCGTTTTATCTTTTTGAATTTACTCCTTATTTTTATGTTTTCAGACTTGTGTATTGGTCAAAATAGAGGAAGATTTGTTGATGAGATAACTTTTGCAACTTATAAAGTTGTTCATCATAGAGATACAAACGAAATACAATATAGGCTTGATACAGTGATTCAGTTTCCCTTTTCTAAAGAATTAACTTTGGCTATAAATTCAAATTTACAAAAAAGGAAATCAATGAAGTACAGCTCTATGGAGTTGTTTCTTTCAAATGGCTCGTCTATTTGTAGGTTAACGTGCTTACGAGGTCTTCGGTTAAATCCTTATCGAAAAAGCTCTCGGAGTTTATTGGATAGAGTATTGAAAAGGTATCCTTATTTCCCTAGGACTGTAAAAAGAAACACACAAGAGACACGAACATTTATTTTAAATCTAGATGAACAAACAATTTTAGAATATGATAAATATCGACATAGTACTAGAGCTAAATTTTAGTATATAAATTAGGGTCAACTTTTCCTAATTTTAGTGCGATTGAAAAATAAATGAAAAATATAATTAACAATTGTAGGATAATAAATAAAAAAAATTACCTTTGCAGACCCTAAAAGTGGAAAATTAATAAAAATTAGATAATTAAAGAGTATGCCAACTATTCAACAGTTAGTACGAAAAGGAAGAAAAACCAAGGTTAAGGTTAGTAAATCTGTAGCGTTAGGTTCTTGTCCTCAAAGAAGAGGTGTTTGTGTGAAAGTTTACACAACTACACCAAAGAAGCCAAACTCTGCAATGAGAAAAGTTGCCAGAGTTAGATTGACAAATGGTAAGGAAGTGAATGCTTATATCGGAGGTGAAGGCCATAACTTGCAAGAACATAGTATTGTTTTGGTGAGAGGCGGTAGAGTTAAGGATTTGCCAGGTGTTCGTTATCATATTGTTAGGGGTGCTCTCGATACTGCAGGTGTTGAAGGTAGAACTCAAAGAAGATCTAAGTACGGAGCTAAGAGACCAAAGAATAAAAAATAGTATTAAATAAGTCATGAGAAGAAGACAAGCCAAGAAGCATATTATTTTGCCGGATCCAAAGTTTGGAGATGTACTAGTAACTAAGTTTGTAAATAACTTAATGTTAGACGGTAAAAAAAGTGTTGCATTTAAAATATTTTACGGAGCGATGGATGTCGTTGAAGGTAGAATAGAAGAAGGAGAAAGCCCTCTTGATACATTCAAGAAAGCTTTAGTAAACATCACACCAGGTGTTGAAGTACGAAGTAGAAGAGTAGGAGGAGCTACTTTTCAAATTCCAACCCCGATTAGAGATAGCAGAAAGCAATCTATGGCTATGAAGTGGTTGATTAGTTATTCTAAAAAGAGAAACGAGAAAACTATGGCGGAAAGATTAGCGGGAGAAGTCCTTGCTGCTGCCAAAGAAGAAGGAGCTGCTTATAAGAAGAAAGAAGATGTTCATAGAATGGCAGAAGCAAATAAAGCTTTTTCTCATTTTAGATTTTAATTAATACTTATAAAAAGTCGTCATGGCAAAAAGAGATTTAAAATATACAAGAAATATAGGTATTGCAGCGCATATTGATGCGGGTAAGACTACTACAACCGAACGTATTTTGTTTTACGGAGGTGTAAGTCACAAAATTGGAGAGGTTCATGATGGAGCTGCTACAATGGATTGGATGGAGCAAGAGCAAGAAAGAGGAATCACAATTACTTCAGCTGCTACTACTTTAAAGTGGAATTACAGAGAGCAAGAATATCATGTTAATATAATTGACACACCAGGTCACGTTGATTTTACTGTAGAAGTAAATAGATCGTTACGTGTATTAGATGGTTTAGTGTTTTTGTTTAGTGCGGTTGATGGTGTTGAACCACAATCAGAAACAAACTGGAGACTTGCAGATAATTACAATGTACCTAGATTGGGGTTTGTAAATAAAATGGATCGTCAAGGAGCTGAATTCTTAAATGTGTGTAAACAAGTTAAAGAAATGTTGGGGAGTCAAGCGTTAGCGCTACAGATTCCAATAGGAGCTGAAGATGATTTTAAAGGTGTTGTTGATTTGATCAATTTCAAAGGAATAGTTTGGAACGAAGAAGATCAAGGGATGACCTTTGAAACAATTGATATTCCTGAAGATATTATTGAAGAAGCTACAGAATATAGAGAAATCTTATTAGAAGCTGTTGCAGAATTTAATGATACATTGATGGAAAAATATTTCGAAGATCCTGAATCATTAACAGAAAGAGAAATATTAGATGCATTAAGAGAAGCTACTATATCTGGGAAAGTTGTTCCTATGATGTGTGGATCTGCATTTAAAAATAAAGGTGTTCAAACCATGTTAGATATGGTTATGGAGATACTTCCTTCGCCTATGGATGTTAATGGGATTGAAGGAATAAACCCAGATACCGAAGAGCCTGAAGTAAGACAACCAAGTGTTGATGAGCCGTTTGCTGCTTTAGCATTTAAAATTGCTACCGACCCTTTCGTTGGACGTTTATGTTTTACTAGAGCTTACTCCGGTAAATTAGACGCTGGTTCTTATGTGCATAATGCAAGAACTAGAAAGAAAGAAAGAATTTCTCGTGTATTCCAAATGCATGCAAATTCTCAACAACAAGTGGAGTCATTACAAGCTGGAGATATCGCTGCATTGGTAGGATTTAAAGATATTAAAACAGGAGATACATTATGTGACGAGAAACATCCAATTGTTTTGGAGTCAATGGATTTTCCAGAACCGGTAATTGGTTTGGCAATTGAGCCTAAAACTCAAGCTGATGTTGATAGATTAGGAATGGGATTAGCTAAGTTGGCAGAAGAAGATCCTACTTTCCAGGTTAGAACAGATGAAGATTCTGGGCAAACTATAATCTCAGGAATGGGAGAGTTGCACTTAGATATTTTGATAGATAGATTGAAAAGAGAATTTAAGGTTGAAGTTAATCAAGGTGCTCCACAAGTGTCTTACAAGGAGTCTATCAGCGGAGAGGTTAAACATAGAGAAGTTTATAAAAAACAATCAGGTGGTAGAGGTAAATTTGCTGATATCGTTGTTACTATTGGACCAGGAGATCCAGAAAAACCAGGGTTGATTTTCGTAAATGAAGTTAAAGGAGGTAATGTTCCTCGAGAATATATCCCTAACGTTGAGAAAGGATTTAAACAATCGATGGCAAATGGTGTTTTAGCAGGTTATCCAATAGATAACTTGAAAGTAACATTAACTGATGGTTCTTATCACGCAGTCGATTCAGATGGTCTTTCTTATGAGTTATGTGCTAAGATGGCATATAGAGCAGCATTACCAATGGCAAATCCTGAATTGTTAGAGCCAATAATGAAATTAGAGGTACTCACACCAGAAACAAATATGGGGGATGTTGTTGCCGATTTGAATAGGAGAAGAGGGCTTATTGAAGGTATGGATGATAAAAACGGATCTAAGGTTATAAAAGCAAAAGTTCCATTATCTGAAATGTTTGGATATGTTACACAGTTGAGAACAATAACATCTGGTAGAGCAACCTCTACAATGGAATTTTCTCACTATCAAGCAGCACCAAAGAGCATTGCTGAAGAGGTAATAGCTAAGGCAAAAGGAAACGTAGAAGCATAATTGATAAAAATATTTGAGATGACTCAAAAAATTAGAATAAAATTAAAATCATACGATCACAATTTAGTTGATAAATCAGCTGAGAAAATCGTAAAATCTGTAAAGGCTACAGGAGCAGTTGTTACTGGACCAATTCCATTACCAACTCACAAAAGAATTTACACTGTATTACGTTCACCACACGTAAACAAAAAAGCAAGAGAACAGTTTCAATTGTGCTCTTATAAAAGATTAATGGATATATATAGTTCTTCATCGAAGACTATTGATGCATTGATGAAGTTAGAATTGCCAAGTGGCGTAGAAGTAGAAATTAAAGTATAATAAATAATAATTATGGCTGGTATCATAGGTAAAAAAATTGGGATGACTAGCATCTTTAGTGCCGATGGAAAAAATATTCCATGCACGCTTATTGAAGCAGGACCTTGTGTTGTTACACAAGTGAAAACTTCAGAAAAAGATGGTTATGAAGCTTTACAAATTGGATATGGAGAAAAGAAAGATAAAAACACTCCAAACCCAATGAAAGGGCATTTCAAAAAAGCAAAAACAACACCAAAAAGAAAATTGGTAGAATTTCCTGTTTTCAATGACTTAAGTCTTGGAGACACTGTTTTAGTTGACGTATTCAAAGAAGGAGACTTCGTTGATGTGGCTGGAACTTCAAAAGGTAAAGGATTCCAAGGGGTTGTAAAAAGACACGGATTTAGAGGAGTTGGTGATAAAACTCATGGACAACACAATCGTTTAAGAGCGCCAGGTTCTATTGGAGCGGCATCTTATCCTGCAAGAGTATTCAAAGGAATGCGAATGGCGGGTCAAATGGGAAATGTTAGAGTAACAACAACAAACCTAGAAGTAGTAAAAGTACTTGCTGATAGAAATATCATCGCGATTAAAGGATCAGTTCCAGGTGCAAAAGGTTCATTTGTAATAATTCAGAAATAATGGAAGTAGCAATATATAACACAACTGGAAAATCAACATCGAAGAAGGTAACACTTACAAAAGAAGTATTCGGTATTGAACCTAACGATCATGCGATTTACTTAGCTGTAAAACAATTCCTAGCTCAACAGAGACAAGGAACGCATAAAGCTAAAGAAAGAGCAGAAGTAAAAGGTAGTACAAGAAAAATTAAAAAACAAAAAGGTACTGGTACAGCAAGAGCTGGTGATATCAAAAACCCTTTATTCAAAGGTGGAGGTCGAGTTTTTGGTCCAAGACCAAGAAGTTATGATTTCAAATTGAACAAGAAACTAAAAGTTCTTGCTCGTAAATCAGCATTAACGTATAAAGCGCAAGCTGAAGAAATTACAATATTGGATAATTTCAAAGTTGAAACTCCAAAAACTAAAGAATACGCATCTATACTTTCAAATCTAAAATATGATAATGTTAATACATTAGTCGTGTTAGGGGAGAATGATAAAAATGTTTATTTGTCTTCTAGAAATGTACCTAATACAAAGGTAACAACAGCAGCGCAATTAAATACTTATGAAATTCTTAGAGCAAAAAGAATTATCATGACGCAAGATGCTTTAGAGGTAATTGATAACACATTAAATTCGAAGTAAGATGAAAAATGTTATTCTAAAACCGATATTAACTGAAAAAATGACTGCTGTAACTGAAAAGTACAACAGATATGGATTTATAGTTGATAAATCGGCAGGTAAAGAGGAAATTAAAAAGGCCATCAAGGCTATTTATGGAGTTGAAACAGCTCGTATAAATACAATGAACTATGGTGGTGGTAAAAAGAACGTTAAATATACAAACAAAGGAATCATCTATCAAAAGAACAAATCGTTCAAAAAAGCGATTGTTACGTTGAAAGACGGTGATGTAATTGATTTGTACGAAAATATTTAACTTTTAATATTTAAAGAAAATGGCTTTAAAAAAATTCAATCCAACCACACCAGGGCAAAGACATAAAATTGCTACTGATTTTGCGGAGATTACTACAGCTAAACCAGAAAAGAGTTTAACAGTAGGATTAAGAAAATCAGGTGGTAGAAATAACACTGGTAAAATGACCATGCGCTATATAGGTGGTGGTCACAAAAGAAAATATAGAATTATTGACTTCAAAAGAGACAAAGAAGGAATGTCTGCTGAAGTTTTGACAATTGAATATGATCCGAATAGATCTGCTCGTATAGCATTAGTGCAATACACAGACGGAGAAAAACGTTATATTGTAGCTCCTAATGGGTTAACTGTTGGTACAACAATATCTTCAGGTAGAAAAGCAACACCAAATGTTGGTAATACTTTATACCTGTCTGATATTCCTTTGGGAACTGTAATTCATAATATAGAATTATACCCTGGACAAGGAGGTATCTTAGCTAGAAGTGCCGGAACTTTTGCTCAATTAAATGCAAGAGATGGTAAATATGCAATCATCAAAATGCCTTCAGGAGAAGTACGAATGATTCTTACCACTTGTAAAGCTACTATTGGAACTGTTTCTAACGGAGATCATAGTTTGACAAGATCTGGAAAAGCAGGTAGATCAAGATGGTTAGGAAGAAGACCAAGAGTTAGAGGTGTTGTTATGAATCCAGTAGATCATCCAATGGGTGGTGGTGAAGGTAAATCTTCAGGAGGTCATCCAAGATCAAGAACTGGCGTTCCAGCAAAAGGGTATAAAACAAGAAATAAAACGAAAGCATCTAATCGCTTTATTGTTTCAAAAAGAAAATAAGATTAAGATATGTCTAGATCATTAAAGAAACCACCATTTATTCATTATAAACTAATGATGCGAGTTGAGAAAGCTCAAGAAACTCAAAGTAAGTCTGTTATTAAGACTTGGTCAAGAGCTTCAACAATAACTCCTGATTTCGTAGGTTTAACAATCGCAGTATATAATGGAAAGAAGTTTATTCCAGTATATGTAACGGAAAACATGGTAGGTCATAAACTCGGTGAATTTGCTCCAACTAGAACTTTCCGTGGACACGGTGGTAATAAGAAGTAATACATCAAAGTAAAAGAATAAAAAATG
>CAMZLL010000216.1 GCA_947311505.1 uncultured Cryomorphaceae bacterium | reverse complement strand
TGCTAAATCTTTTTGGGAAGGAATGATTGATTGGGTTAAAGAAGTGCTACTAGAAGAAGAACAAAACATTAGTCCAGGCGACATAGACTTATTGAAGGTTGTTGACACAGCTGATGAAGCAGTGGCAGAAATCAATAGATTCTATAAGAAATATTTATTGTCACCTAACTTCTAATAAAGCAAGTTGACTGTAATCAAAACGAAAAACGAAACCAACGTTATGAAAAGATTATTACTGATAATACCTTTATTTACAACTTTTATTTCCCAAGCACAAGTTGAAGACCCAGCTGCAACTCCAGACATTTTGACCATAGGTGTTGGTGCTGGTTTTGCTAGTTTTATTGGAGACATTGGAAAAGAGTCTGAAATATCAAAACTTTCAAATATTCGAACCAACTTTAGTTTTAATTTGGAACGAAGGTTTGGTGAGATTATAGGTTTGCAAATTGATGGTCTATATGGCTCATTGGCTTATAATGAAAGATCTAAAGATATCAATCTAAATAGAAACTTTGAGACATCATTATTTCAAATTGGCGCTAATATCGTTTTGCACTTTGATAATGACGTGCTCATTAACAGGGATTCACCATTCTCTCCGTATTTTTCGGCAGGAGTTCATTATTTAAAATTTGACCCTCGAGGAGATTTATATGATGCAAACAATGTAGCGTATAACTATTGGAATGATGGAACAATCAGAGATATTCCTCAAGGGGATTTACTTTCAAAAGATACGGTGTCAAATCGAATTTTGAGGGATTATAGCTTCGAAACACAATTGAAAGATTCTGTTACGAATTATTCTAGAGGCGCATTGACGGTACCGTTGACTTTTGGGTTGAAATGGAAATTTACTCCCCGAGTGCAAGGTCGAATTTTTGGTACATATAATTTAATAATGTCAGATTGGGTGGACAATATTAAAGCCAATGGAGATAATGATAAATATGTTTTTGTTGGGTTTTCATTACATTATGTTTTACGAAAAGCTAATAAGCAAGAAAAAGAAAGGTATGGAGATATAGATTTTGCTGACCTTAAAAATGAGGACAGTGACAACGATGGAGTTAAAGACACAAAAGACAAATGTCAAAACACCCCAGAAGGAGTTAAAGTGGATCGATTTGGATGTCCCAAAGATGATGACAAAGATGGTGTGCCAAACTACCTAGATAAAGAACCCGAAACTAAAGAAGGAGCAATAGTAACACTTGATGGAGTAGAGTTGACTGACGCTGTTTTAGCTGCTCAAATAGCCGAACGAAATAAAATAATTGAATCACGTCAGCAATCGTTTTCTGAAGATACCTCACAAGAGTCTTTGGATAAAATTTCTGATGAAATTATAGAAACACGAAAAGAATCTAAAGTCGTTTTGAGTACTATTCCTAACGAACTAAAAGAAGCGGATGTTGACAACGATGGTTTGATAACCTCAAAAGAAATAGAAATGTGTATCGATGGTTTCTTTGAAGGGTCAAATAATTTCACAGTAGGTCTTATCAATGACTTGATCGACTACTTCTTTGAACAATAGAATGCTTAAACCATCAAATTATGAAAAAACCTTTACTTGTACTGACACTCATTTTTTCTACTCTTTTTACTCTTGCGCAATATAATGATGACATGCCAGATTTGCTTACAGCAGGAGCTGGTGTAAGTTTTGCTAATTTTATAGGAGATCTAGATACTGACGCAAGCGTTTCTAAGTTTGCTAACATAAAAACGGTTTTTAATTTCAATTTGGAACGGAGGTTTGGTGAGGTTTTAGGTGTGCAGTTAGAAGGTTTGTATGGGAAATTATCTTACAATGAACGCACACAATTTGTAGATCAAAATAGAAATTTCACAACTCCATTGATTCAAGTAGGTGCCAATTTTGTTTTTCATTTTGATAACGACTTAGTTATCGATAAAAATTCACCATTTTCACCCTATTTATCAGTAGGTGCGCATTACTTGATGTTTGATCCGCATGGAGATCTTGAAGATAAGAATGGTGTTAAATACAACTATTGGGATGATGGTACGATACGAAATATCCCACAAGGAAATTTAACACATGGAGACACTATAATGTCTTCTCAAATTAGAAGAGATTATAGTTATGAAACCCAGTTAAAAGATTCGGCAACCAATTATTCAAGAGGAGCAATGTCTATACCCTTAACCTTTGGACTTAAATGGAAATTTACCCCTAGAGTACAAGGTCGAGTTTTTGGAACCTATAATTTAATCATGTCTGACTGGGTCGATAATGTAAAAGAAAATGGTAATAATGATAAGTATGTTTCTGTTGGCTTTTCATTGCATTATGTCATTCGAAAAGTGAATCAAGAAAAGAAACACCGATATGACGATGTAGATTTTACAGCAATAGATAACTCCGATAAAGATGGTGATGGTGTTAGAGATATAGATGATTATTGCCAAAATACACCAAAAAATATAGAGGTTGATAGTAAGGGATGTCCGCTTGATAAAGATAGGGATGGTATTCCTAATTACTTGGATAAAGAACCAAGAACACCAAAAGGAGCTATAGTGGATGAATTAGGAAGAGAATTAACAGATAAACTTCTTGCAGAGCGATTAGAAAATAAAGAAAAATTGGTAGAGCAGCGAAGACAAATATTTTCAGATGATGCTTCCTTTGCTTCTTTGAACAAAATATCAAAAGAAATAGAAGAAGAAAAAGCTAAAAGTAATAGCATAAAAAGAAATGTTATTCCTGAACAACTTCGAGAGGCAGATGCTGATAATAATGGTATGATAACTTCAGCAGAAATATTAGGAGCAATGGATGGTTTTTTTGACGGTTCAAATAATTTCACTGTGGGAACACTAAATGATTTGATTGACTATTTCTTCGAACAATAACTAGCTTAAGTTATTAAATTGCATAGAACAGTTCTATTTAAAAATGAAGAATTAGAGTCTTCGTGTTTTTAAAGGTAGCTACACACACTCACTCACAAAAAAAAACATACAAACATCTATGTATTACTTTTTTAACTTTTTAACAAAATTCATTCGATATTAACATTTTTGTGTAAATAAGAATGAAAATATAAAATATTTCACGCGTCATGCTTTTATAGATTTGTGCTATTAATAGTACTATCTAAAAAAGATAAACATGGTAAAAGCACTTTTTATAACATTGAACATTGCAGGGCTTGCATTACTCCCATTTTTATATGTGGGAAATGTAGAGGTGGAGCACACCGCACCCTCAGAGATTGAAGCAGGCGGAGAAATAGAAGTCGAAATCACACTGAACAAAGGATCTATAACTGGACCAGCACGTTTAAAATTAGACTTCGCTGATGCAGAGGGGCTTACGGCTGAAGATATTGATAATGCAGGAGCTTCCTTTACCTTTACAGGAGACAATTCGCTTTATATTTGGTATTCCATCCAACCAGATGAAGTGATTAAGTTAAAATACAAACTCAAAGCCGCAGACGGAATATCAGGAACTAAAACAATATCAGGTTCATTCTCTTATTTAGATGAGTCAGAAAGAAAGAAAAAGGATATTCCTAGCATCATTATAGAAGTTACCGGAGGAGCTGTAGCTGCAAACACATCAGAATCTGGAAATTCTACAAGCACAACAGAAAAAGAGACTGTTTCGGAAGAAATAAACGTAGGAAATAAAGCGACAGAAACATCAGGTTCTGTTATAGATAATATAACTTGTAGTCGTACTGTAGAGCAAGATGGAGATGACTTTGTCGTGACTATTGATATAGTGAAAGGTACAGGAAATGGAGGGTTTGCAAGGGTGAAAGAAGTTATCCCGTCTGGGTTTACCGCTTCAGAAATGGATAGCGAAGGAGCGGTCTTCAAGAATGTTGATAATTATGTGAAATTTCTTTGGACTTCACTTCCTAGAGATAAAGAAAATGTAACTTTAAAATATAGATTAATACCAGAGACTGCTGCAGATGGAGACTATCAAGTTAATGGTGAATTTTCTGGTGAGTTTTTGATTGTAGATGATGTACCTCAAAAAGTAAAAATACCAACCTCATATCTAACAGTAAGTGGGCAACCAGTTGCTTCCAATGAAAATAGTTCTGAAAGCGGCTCTAGTCCTGAAGAAACAGGGGGCTCTGAAGCGGAAGGTTCGCAGTCAGAGGGGAGTACAGCGCAAACAGGCTCAGAAAGCGAGGCGATTCAATCTGGAGGGAACTCACAATCTAACGGAAATGAATCTGAAGGCGAGGAAACAGGAAATAGCTCTGAAGAAGAAGTTGCGCAATCTGGAAGTGGTTCTTCTAATGGAGGTTCATCATTTCAACAAGAACAAGAACAAGAACAAGAACAAGAAGCTGGAACAAGCACAAGTGTAAACACACCCAATACTACCGGAGTAAGGTACAAAGTGCAAGTTCTTGCAGCGCACAAAACTGTTTCTTCTCGTTATATCAAAAAGAGATATGGATACAGCGGTAAAATAGCACTAGAAAACCACGAAGGTTGGGTGAAATACACAACAGGAAAATATAACGTTTATAAAGATGCAAGAGATAAAAGAGAGTCATTAGGTTCTTTTGATTTTCCCGGTCCATTCGTTACGGCATACAACAGTGGGGATAGAATTACTGTACAAGAAGCTTTAATGATAACTAAGCAAGACTGGGTACAGTAGTCAAAACAGACAGAGCAAATGTATTTATAAGAAAAAGCGAACTATATAGTTCGCTTTTTTTTTGCAAGCATAGATTTAATACCACTATTGGACTATTTTGTATTGGTTAACGGTAAAAAGTCGGTATAAATTTAACTTCTACAAAGGTCTTATTTTGGAGGAGTTAAAATCTGGTATATCACTAATATACGACACCTTTTTTGTGTTGAAATCAATCAATGCACAAACCAAATCTAACCCATTGGTGAGCACAATGCAAGGAGCTTGAATTTTCGAATTGTACCTTAAAGCCTGTTCCATTGTTGATCTATCAATCGATACATCAGGTGCTTTGCACTCGATTAAAACAATAGGATTAGCCAAAGAATTATAACACGCAATATCAAATCGTTTCGTTCGGGTATTTACCTTTATAGATTTTTCAATTGCGATAAGAGATGCTGGATAATTTTTTTGTCCAACCAAATAAAAAACAACGTGTTGTCTTACCCACTCCTCGGGAGTAAGTACGATCCATTTTTTTCGCACTTCATCAAAAATAAAAAGTTGATCTTCATCTCTTTTTATACTGAAATCGCAAGAAGGGAATTTTAATTGTTTCAAGTTTGTGCATTTTAAAACTCAAAAGTAAAGTAATAATTGGAATATGCGTAAGAACATATAGAATTTGGTGTGACTATACAGCGTATTTCAAAATCTATTTTCGTACTTTTGCATAAGTTTAATGACCGCCTCTCTTAAAAAATTAAAATATGAAAACGAAAAAACAAATTGTAGCCGATTGGTTACCAAGATATACTGGAGTAGCTTTAGAAGATTTTGGGAGACATATATTATTGACCAATTTTGATAATTATGTAGCCAAATTTGCTGAGAAATATAGCGTTGAAATTCAAGGACAAGACAAAGCAATGTCTAGTGCCACATACGGCAATATCACCATGATTAATTTTGGAATGGGGTCTGCTAATGCTTCTACGATTATGGATTTGCTGTCAGCAATCAAACCAAAATCCGCTTTATTTTTAGGTAAGTGTGGGGGACTTAAAAAGAAAAATAAATTGGGGGACATGATTCTGCCTATTGCTGCCATAAGAGGAGAAGGAGCATCAAGTAATTATTTCCCGGTGGAAGTTCCTGCGCTACCTGCATTTAATCTTCAAAGAGCTGTTTCTCATGCTGTAAGAGAACATGGAATTGATTATTGGACAGGGACTGTTTATACAACCAGTAGACGTGTATGGGAACATGATGAAGACTTTAAAGATTATCTTAGAAAAATAAGGGCAATGGCAATAGACATGGAAACATCTGCATTATTTATTGGAGGCTTCTCAAATAAAATTCCCACAGGAGCATTGCTATTAGTTTCTGATCAACCTATGATAGCGGAAGGAGTGAAAACCTCTAAAAGCGACACCAGTGTAACTGCTAGTTTTGTGGATCATCACATTCAAATAGGAATTGATTCTTTGACTGAGATAATGAATGAAGGTAAATCGGTAAAACATTTAAGATTTTAGCAGCTCATGAGTTTTGATAAGATCTTAAAAGAACTTAAAAGCAAACAGTACAAACCTGTTTATTTTCTGCAAGGAGAAGAGTCTTATTTTATAGATGAGCTTACAGATTACGCTGCTAAAAACATTATCGGTGAAGCCGAACGAGACTTCAATCAAGTTGTACTTTATGGTAAAGATATTGATGTACAAGCCATTTTAAATGAAGCTCGTCAATTTCCAATGATGGCAGAGCATCGAGTGGTTATTGTTAAAGAGGCTCAGGAGCTCTCAAGAACCATAGCTAAGCTCATTGACTATATTGAAAGCCCAACGCCAAGCACGGTATTGATTATCAACTATAAATACAAAAAACTTGATGGCAAAACTAAAATGGCAAAGCTGCTCAAAAAGAACGGGTGGATTACTACTTTTGATAAAATTAGAGATTATAAATTGCCTGAGTGGATTATATCTTACGCAAAAACTCAAGGCTATACCGTAGCTCCTAAGGCAGCAGTACTTCTAACAGAATTCCTGGGTGAAGACCTTGGGAAAGTGGTGAAAACTATTGATAAATTAAAAATTGTTCTCGAAGGCGAAACCCTTATCGATGATAAACTCGTCTATAAAAATGTAGGAATATCTAAAGAATATAATACGTTTGAATTGCAAAAAGCATTGGCTAAAAAAGATGTGTATAAAGCCAATTTAATATCCAACCACTTTGCACAGAATCCTAAGAATTACCCAACGGTAGTTACAGTTTCTATTCTGTATGGTTTTTTTAGCAAATTACTAAAATACCATGATCTTTCTAAAAAAGGACTTCCAGACAATCAACTGGCTGGGAAATTAGGAGTGAATCCCTATTTTGTGCGAGACTATGCAGCTGCTGCAAGGCTTTACCCTTTAAATAAAATAGCAAGAATAATTGGATACCTTAGGAAAGCAGATCTCAACTCTAAGGGAGTAGATGCCGCCAATCTTTCTGAAGGAGATTTGTTAAAAGAATTGGTGTATAAAATTTTGCATTAGAATTATTCTATTAGAGATTCATTGATTGGATATCTAAATACCTAAAACCTTAGCGTCAATAAAGATTCGAGTATCAATCGAAAGGTCAACCTCTTGTAAAATAGTTTTATCAGTTACAATCTTCAATTCTAATTTAAATTTATCCTCTTTGATATAGTCTTTTATATCCAAGTCTTTGATAAGGTCAAAGAGTAGAACTTTTGAGTTGTTTTCTGGTATAGCGTGCAAGAAGGCAATTTTCTTTTTTGGGAAACTATTAGAATTGATAAAAATATCAATATCATTCACAAAATTAAAATTTTGATTGGTATTGGTTACGATAGAAACTTTTAACTGTTTTAGGATTGCTTTTTCAATTAAGTCTTTTCTCGTGTCGTTCACTTCCAAATCCTTTTCGATATTTGTTGTTATTTCTGGAGTGGGCAAATCAAAAGGAAGGTTAACACCTATTAGAGAAGGAATAGTAGCTTCTGAGTTATATTCTTTTTCAAATTGTGTAAATTTATCTACCTTTTTGCAAGAAGATAGCAATACCAATGTTAGCAATATGCTGAATCCTAATTTTAACATGACTTATTTTATTTTGAGCAAAAGTACCCTGTTTAGATGTGTTGTTTCGTAACAATTATTACAAACGCCCCTCTCTGTTAGTAATTTATTGACATTGTTGTTGTGCCATTAACGGATATGTAATAGACTTATAGGTGTTTCCCTTTAATCATGTGAAATACTCCAGGAAAATTTCTTTTAGTATTCCACGTGGCTACATGTGCTCATTTTAAAGTCGTTCTATTTATTCGATTCTTCTTTTTATCAAAATAAAAGATGTTAACTGATTCGTTTCAATTTGATGTATCTCCAAATTGGATGGCGCTCAACTTAGCATAGACGCCATTTTTGTTGACCAATTCTGAATGTTTTCCAGATTCTACGATTTTACCTTTTTCTAAAACCAAAATATTATCCGCATTTTTAATCGTTGATAACCTATGCGCTATAACTATAGATGTTCTGTTTTGCATTAAGTTGTCCAAAGCATCTTGTACTAATTTTTCGCTTTCACTATCGAGTGAGCTTGTAGCTTCATCTAGTATCAATATTTTAGGGTTTTTTAGTAGTGCCCTCGCTATTGCGATTCGTTGCTTTTGCCCTCCTGATAGTTGGATACCTCTGTCACCTACGAGAGTTTTTAATCCGTCTGGGAAGTTCGAAACAAACTCCCAAGCATTGGCTTGTTTTGCAGCTTCAATTATTTCAGTTTCTGTTGCTCCTATTTTTCCGTAAGCAATATTCTCCGCTATCGTTCCGCCAAATAAAACCACATCTTGAGGCACTATTGCCATATTGGAACGTAAATCTTTAAGGTCAAAGTCGTTAATGTTTTTATCTCCTATTTTAATCGTTCCGGAAGTAAGGTTGTAAAATCTTAAAATCAACGAAGTAATCGTAGATTTACCTGCACCAGACGGTCCTACTATTGCAGTGGTTTCTCCTTCGTTTACTGTGAAACTTACGTCAGATAAAACTTGAACATCTGAACGTGTTTCATAATGGAAGTTAACATTTTTAAATACTACCGAACCATTTTTAAGCGTTGGGTATTCTTTGTCGGGGCTGATTACTTCTGTTTCTTTGTTTAGTATGTCCATTAATCTTTCGGTTGCTCCAATGGCTTTTTGAATGCTTCCCATCAACGAACCAATACTCCCAAATGATGCACCTAAAAAGATAGTAAACATTATGAATTGTCCAAATTCCGTTTCATTCATACCTCCAGATTGTACCATTTTTATGCCTTGCCAAATTACCAAGGTTACCGTGCCGAATAGCCCTATTATGATAAAAGCAGCAAATAAACCTCTAGCTATAGCGCCTTTAATAGATAATGTTTTAATGTTTTCTATTTGAGTTGCATATTTATTAATTTCAAAATATTCATTAGCAAAGGCTTTGATGTTTTTGATGCCATTTAAAGATTCGCTTAGAACGTCATTGGATTTTGCAGATGCATCTTGTGCTTTTTTAGAGAGTTTTTTAATGTATTTACCGAAAATTATTATCATCACAATGACAATAGGTACGGCACTTAGCATAATTAAAAGCAATTTTACGGAAATCAATCCAATGACAATAACACTAATAATGATGGTTATCCACTGTCGGATAAATTCTGCTAGTAAAGTAACGAGCAGCTCTTGAAGGTTGTTTAAGTCAGTGGCTATTCTACTAGATAATTCACCTACTTTACTTTTATCAAAAAACGTTATTTCTGAAAAAAGTAATTTCTTAAAAGCAGTAGCTCTAATGTCTCTCAGTGCTTTTTCAGATGCGGAAGTGAATAAGTAAATTCGAAAAAAACTAAATATAGCATTGGCGATAAATACTAGAAACAACGCAATTACTATATGGTCTATGTGTGTAATGTCAAAGAGGTCAAATGGTTTTTCGGGTATTTCTGTGGTCTTTTTAGTAGAACCCAATAGTTTTCCTAAGTAATAAGGGAATCCCATAGTGGCTACACTTGACAATACTAAAAAAAACATTCCCATAAAAAATGTAGGACTGTAAGGTTTTAGATATTTAAATACTCTAAAAGCTCTTTTGTACGCTCCTTTTTCAAGTTTGATGCGTTCGCTTTTTTCTTTTTTACCAAATCCTGCCATTACTTCAATGTGTTGCTAAATTCTAATAAATATGATTTTAAAAATCCATCCAATTCACCGTCTAAAACTTTGTCGGGGTCATTTACGGTGTAGTTTGTTCTATGATCCTTTACTCTTCTGTCGTCTAGGACGTAGCTTCTAATCTGCGAGCCCCATTCGATCTTCATCTTTCCTGATTCTATTTCGTCTCGAGATTCTTTTCTTTTTCTTAATTCCAGTTCGTACAATTGAGATTTTAACAGTTGCATTGCTTTTTCTCTATTTCCTAGCTGCGAACGAGTTTCAGTGTTTTCAATAGTAATGCCGGTAGGGGCGTGCTTCAGACGCACACCAGTCTCTACTTTGTTTACGTTTTGACCTCCTGCTCCTCCTGATCTGAAGGTATCCCAGCTGATGTCGGCATTGTTTATTTCTATATTTATGGTGTCATCCACAGAGGGATATACGTACACAGATGCAAATGATGTCATGCGTTTGCCTTGTGAATTGTACGGGCTAATACGAACCAGTCTATGAACACCATTTTCTCCTTTTAAATACCCAAAAGAAAATTCGCCTTCTATTTCTAATGTAACGGTTTTGATGCCTGCTACATCACCAGCTTGGTAATTCAATTCTTTTACCTTGCACTTGTTTTTTTCTGCCCACATCATATACATCCGCATCAGCATTGCCGCCCAGTCGCAAGCTTCAGTACCTCCTGCTCCAGCAGTTATTTGAAGTACAGCATTGAGTGCGTCTTCTTCAGCCGATAGCATGTTTTTAAACTCTAATTCTTCTACATCTTGAAGTAGGTTGTTGTATGCTGCATCGACCTCTTCTTCAGTGCCTTCGCCCATTTTTACAAATTCAAAAAGCACCTCCAAGTCTTCATGTTCTGAGAGTGTAGTTTCAAAAATGTCAACCCAATACTTTTTTTGCTTCAAGCTTTTGAGTAAAGCTTGTGCTGATTTTGGGTCGTTCCAAAAATCTGGATCTTGAGATTTTAAATCTTCTTCTTGTATTTCTATCTTTTTCCCAGGAATGTCAAAGATACCCCCTTAGCGCTTCTATACGCTTCAAAAGATCTTTTAATTGATCTTGTGTAATCATCTTGTAATTATGATGTCGTTAATACTTAACCGTTCCAATGCGAATACATCGGTTGAGGTCATTTCTAAATACCGAATTCAAATGTAATTAAAGACTTTTAAATAAAGTCATTTAGCTAGGTCAAAAAAAAGGATTGGTCATTTTTTCTTTTCCTATAGTCGTAGATGGACCATGTCCGCAATGGACTACGTAATCTTCAGGAAGGGTAAAAAGCTGTTCTCTAATGCTGTTTAAAAGCTGTTCGTGATTGCCACCTGGTAAATCTGTTCTCCCAATAGATCCGTTGAATAAACAATCTCCATTGATAATGAACTTGTCCTGATGCGATATAAAAACTACATGTCCAGGAGCGTGACCTGGTACGAATCTAACTTCCAATTCGCTATTGCCAAATGTAATAATTTCATTGTGTTCAAAATGAAAACTGGCTTTAGGAGATATGTCCACGTTTGGAATACCGTAAGTCGTGGCGGTTCGCTCTAGCATTTCGAGGGTTTGTGAATCTTCTTTATGAATGCCTAGTTTAATATTGAATGTATCCATAACGAATTTATTACCAAAAACATGATCCAAGTGGCTGTGTGTAGAAATTAATTGCACAGGTGTCAGCCCTTCTTTTTCTATCCAGTTTTTTAGTCCTTCTTTTTCTTCGGGAGTATAGCATCCAGGATCTATTATCACACATTCTTTGGTGTCGTCATAGAGGACGAAACTGTTTTCTTGAAATGGATTGAAAGTAAATTGTTGAATGTTCATAGCGTTATAAAGTTTGACAATGCAAAACTAATTAAAAAACATAGAAACAAAAGTGAAATACATTCATATTGTTAGACAGTTGCAGAAGTTTTAAGATTAGGCGAGTAGGTAATGGATGTTTTTGGTTGCAGTTCGATACGATTCCAAAATTAGCATCTTTTTTATATCTAAAATAACAAATAAAAAGTTAAATTTTTGTAGTTTTACACTTCAAATAAATAAACTATGAGCACAGATAGATACGAAGCACACGACTATTATAATATGGACGAATTGCTAACCGAAGAACATAAGCTAATCAGGGATGCAGCTAGAGCTTGGGTAAAGAAAGAGGTAAGTCCAATTATTGAAGATTACTATGAAAGAGCCGCTTTTCCAAAACAAATTGTAAAAGGATTAGGAGAGATAGGAGGTTTTGGACCATACATACCAACTGAATATGGTGGGGCAGGATTGGATCAGATTTCTTATGGATTGATCATGCAGGAGTTAGAAAGATGTGATTCTGGATTGCGTTCTACGAGTTCTGTTCAGAGTTCTTTAGTTATGTATCCAATCTGGAAATTTGGTAGTGAGGAGCAAAAAATGAAATACCTTCCGAAATTGGCAACGGGAGAATTTATCGGTTGTTTTGGATTGACAGAACCCGATCATGGGTCAGATCCTGGATCTATGGTTACGAATATAAAAGACATGGGAGATCATTATCTTTTGAATGGAGCTAAAATGTGGATTTCTAATGCGCCATTTGCAGATGTAGCAGTAGTTTGGGCGAAAAACGAAGCAGGACGAATCAAAGGAATGGTTGTAGAAAGAGGAATGGAAGGGTTTGAAACTCCTGAAATGCATGGGAAACATTCATTGCGAGCTTCTGCTACAGGAGAATTGATTTTTACAGATGTTAAAATTCCTAAAGAAAACATTTTGCCGAATAAAGATGGGTTAGGAGCGCCACTTCAATGTTTAGATAGTGCTAGATATGGTATTGCTTGGGGAGCTATCGGAGCGGCATTAGATTGCTACGATTCTGCATTGAGATATTCTAAAGAACGAACACAGTTTGGAAAGCCTATTGGTAGTTTCCAATTGCAACAAAAGAAATTAGCCGAAATGATTACAGAAATTACCAAAGCACAATTGTTGACGTTGCGTCTTGGACAGTTGAGAAATGAAGGTAAAGCAACGTCTGCTCAGATTTCTATGGCGAAAAGAAACAATGTAGATATGGCTTTGAAAGTAGCTAGAGAAGCAAGACAAATACATGGGGCTATGGGGATTTCTAACGAATACTCTATTATGCGTCATATGGCAAATCTAGAATCTGTAATTACTTACGAAGGAACACACGATATTCACTTGTTAATTACTGGGTTGGATATCACCGGAATTCCAGCGTTTAGCTAACTAAAACAACAATAATCTCAATTGATAAGTAGATTTGCATTAGGGATAGAAACGGCATCCTCCGATTTTTTTATCGGAGATATAGTGGATAGCCCGCTCGAATGCCCAAGAAATAAAGCAAGAAACTTGTCGATTATAAAAATAATTTAAATCAATTAAACATACATACACATGCCAAAAGCAATATATCAAGTTCCATTACCAGTAAATGAAGAGGTGAACTCTTTTGCACCAGGTTCGGATAGTGTTAACTCACTAATCGCAAAATATAAAGAAATGTATAACCAAGCACCAATTGATGTGCCGATGTACATAGGTAGCAAATTGGTGACAACTGATGATAAACATCCAATGTCTCCACCGCACGATCACAAGAAAGTGTTGGGATATTTTAATATGGGAACAAAAGCGCACGCAGAAGATGCTGTAGCAGCTGCATTGGCAGCGAAAGAAGATTGGGCAAACCTTCCTTGGGAGCACAGAGCAGCGATTTTCTTAAAAGCAGCAGATTTATTGGCGGGTCCATATAGAGATAAAATGAATGCAGCTACGATGCTGGCGCAATCTAAAAACGTTTTTCAAGCGGAAATAGATGCGGCTTGTGAATTGATAGATTTCTTGAGGTTCAATGTAGCGTATATGCAGCAAATCTACGCTGAGCAACCAGAATCTAATGAAGGTATTTGGAACAGGTTGGAGTATAGGCCATTGGAAGGTTTTGTGGTTTGTATTACACCGTTTAACTTTACAGCTATAGCTGCCAATCTTCCTGCTAGTGCAGCGATGATGGGTAATACTGTGGTATGGAAGCCAGCCGAAACTCAAGTGTATTCTGCACAAGTAATAATGGAATTGTTCAGAGAAGCAGGTTTGCCGGATGGTGTAATCAATATGATTACTGTGGATGGCCCAACTGTGGGAGATGTGGTATTCTCACATAAAGATTTTGCAGGATTGCACTTTACAGGAAGTACTGCGGTATTCCAGCATCTTTGGAAAACCATAGGAATGAATATCGACAAATATAGAACGTACCCTAGGATAGTAGGGGAAACAGGAGGTAAGGATTTTATAATGGTACACAAATCAAGTATTGTGGATCAAGTAGCTACGGCTATTGTTCGTGGAGCATTTGAATTCCAAGGGCAGAAATGTTCGGCAGCTTCTAGAGTATATTTGCCATCAAATCTGGCAGATGCAGTACTTGCAAAGGTGGCTACTGATGTGAAGTCATTTAAAATGGGAACTACTGAAGATCCGTCTAACTTCATCAATGCTGTAATCGATGAAAAAGCGTTTGATAAAATAGTTTCTTACATTGATTATGTAAAAGAAAGTAACGAGGCTGAAATTTTAGTAGGTGGCGGATACGATAAATCAGAAGGATATTTTATCGAGCCAACGGTAGTAGTAACATCTAATCCTAAGTTCAAAACAATGGTAGAAGAAATATTCGGACCTGTAATAACCATTTATGTATATGATGAAGATAAGTTTGAAGAAACATTAGACATCTTAGACGATACATCGGAATACGCTTTGACAGGTTCTATTTTCTCGCAAGATAGATATGCAATAGATTTTGCTACTAAGAAATTGGTAAATTGTGCGGGTAACTTCTATATTAATGATAAGCCTACTGGAGCAGTTGTAGGTCAGCAACCATTTGGTGGAGCTAGAGGCTCTGGAACTAACGATAAAGCAGGTTCGTACTTGAACTTATTGCGTTGGGTTTCTCCAAGAACAATCAAAGAAACATTTGTAACACCTACAGATTATAGATATCCTTTTTTAGGGTAATGTAGAAAAGCCATTAACTAATTATATAAGGGAAAAGCAGTACTGCTTTTCCCTTTTTTTGTGTTTACAAATGAGGATTAAAAATGTTGCTTGTTTCTAATCATAAACGCATCTATTATATTTGAATTCAACTTTATTTATTCTCCTCGATTATATAGTTTAAAATCTTGGTCATCAAATGAACTCTGTCTCTACCTCTTACGTTATGCTTGTGCATAGGGTAGGGGAAGAAGTCAATTTGTACACCAGCAGAAACACATGCTTGCACAAATGCTAGATTGTGTTGCATCACTACAACATCATCTACTGTTCCGTGTATCATTAAAAGATTACCTTCTAAATTCTTTACGTATTGCATTAAACTTGCGGTTTTATAACCTTCAGGATTTTGCTCGGGAGTATCCATATAGCGTTCTCCATACATAATCTCGTACCATTTCCAGTCGATAACTGGACCACCTGCTACACCTGTCGTAAAAGTGCCTGGGTAACGGGTCATTAGAGAGGTGGTCATAAATCCTCCAAAGCTCCAGCCATGAACAGCCATTCTATCAGAATCTACATATTTTAAGGATTTAAGGTAGTCAACTCCTAGTAATTGATCCTTCATCTCGTTGTCACCAAGGTGTCTGTGAATTACTTTTTCAAAGTCATAACCTCGTTCACCAGAGCCTCTTCCGTCTAGTGTAAATACAATATAACCTTGCGAAGCCATATAATGCATCCAAAGACGAGCGCCACCTAGCCAGTTGTTGGTTACCAATTGTGCATGTGGTCCGCCATAAACATATACCAAAACTGGATATTTTTTGGATGCATCAAAATTTCGAGGTTTGATTATTCGTCCATACAAATCAAATCCATCTTCAGATTCTAAGGTTAAAAATTCGGTTGTTCCTATTTCCCAATCTGCCAAAGGATTCTCAGAAGTGTGAATAGTGTTAGTTGCTAATGATTTTACGTTTACTATGTCTATTTGTTTAGGAACAGTCAAGCTAGACCAATTGTCTATTAGGGCTGTTTTGTTAGGAGAGAGTTGTGTGTTATGCGTGCCTGCTGCTTTGGTTAGGTTTGTTTCTTTTCCTGTTTTAATATCAATAGCAAAAGTGTGATTTTCTCTAGGATCAGCGCTTGTGCCTTTGATGAAAACAGTTTTGGCATCTTTCGAAAATCCAAGAATATCATTCGTAACCCATTTGTGGTCAGTTACTTGTTTAATTAGTTTACCGTCCGTATTGTAGTGATATATGTTTTGGAATCCATCTCGTTCGCTCAACCATAAGAATTCTGTATTAGAAGCGGGAATAAAAAATGCTGGATGCTCTGGTTCTGCCCATTCTTTCATTTGCTCTTCAAAAAGTGTTTTTACTTTTTCGCCTGTTTTTACATCATACTTATTAAACCACATATGGTTTTGTTCTCTATTGACCTCAGCCAAGTAAATAAATTCTTCATTGGGTCCCCAAGATAAATTAGTAAGATAATGATCTAAAGGTTCTCCGGTTTGCAAAAAAATAGTTTTTCCAGAAGCGATATTATAGATGCCTATTTTTCCATGTTCACTTGGTTGACCTGCCATTGGGTATTTTATTGATGTTAACTTACCGGGTGTTTCGTTTATGTCTAGCAAGGGATAATCTGCTACATTGGTTTCGTCTTTTTGCGAGAATGCTAAAGCAGTTCCTTTGGGAGACCAAAATGTTCCTTTGCTTATACCAAATTCAAACCTGTGAATGGCTTGACCGGTTACAATATTTTTATTTGAAGATTCAAATACAGGAATTTTAATTTCTTTACCATTGGCAATATATAAATTGTTGTCAATTGTGTACGCCATCAGGTTGTAGTCCTTGTTGTAGTCCTTGTTTTCTGCTTTTTCAGAAAAAGAGATTCGTTTTTCTCCTTTTTTAGTTTGATAATTATAGGAATAAAACGAATTTCCAGAGGTGTAGTAAAAAGAACTAGCATCTAACCATGTAATACTGTAGAATCGTTCAGCATCTACATTTGATTTCTTAATGTCGGCAGTAGTAATGATGTGTTCCGCCATTTTAGAATTTGTAGAAGCATTTTTTACATATATAGTATCATTTGTGTTTTCTCTTTTGGAATCCAAAGTAATATATGAATATTGTTTATCTGTACCTGCCCATTGTAGGTTCATTAAGCTTGAAGGGTAGAGACCTTTCCAGTATCCCAACTCGCAATCTTCAATAGAGAGTTGTTTTAATTGTGCAATGTTTTGAATGGTCAACAAAAGGGTAATTGCGATTAGAATATGTTTCATTTTGAAATAATGTTAAATTAAAAAAAGAAAAGCCTTTTGGGTTCATGAACTCAAAAAGCTTTCCAAATAGTATATTATGAACTAGAGTTATCTAGAACGTATTATTTTGACAAAGAAGAGGTCTGATATTATTTAGAGTCTTCTTTAGCGGGTTCTTCTTTAGGCTCAGCTGCTTTGGTTAGATCTTTCATCTTTCTTTTTAAGATTTCTATTTCATCTCTACCTTTTTGTATTTTGTCACGTACTCCTTTTAATAAAGCTTCTGCGCCTTTACTATTCCCAAAAAATCCAAGGTTGTTCTCAAAGTTAGTTACCTCTTTTGTAATGGCTGTTATTCTTTTGCGAATAAAATCCTTTTCTTTGTTTATTGCAGATAATGGATTTTTACTTCCTTTTATCATGTCTATTTTTGCTTGGAAAATTACTTTTTCTTTCTCCAATTTAGACATTTTCAAACCATCATAATGAGCGTCCAATGCTTCTTTGTAGGCTTCGTAAATGGTGTCTTTTTCTTTGAAAGGAACATTTCCTATTTCAGCAAATCTTTTAGAAAATTCTTTAAGTTGAGCTACTGTATCAGTAGTGTTCTCTCCTTTTTCAAAGGCTTTAATTTCTGCAATTAATTCTTTCTTTTTCGTAAGGTTAGCTTCATTTGCTTGATCTTGTTCTTTATAGAAATTGTCTTTCTTGTCAAAGAATGCGTCACATTTAGCTCTGAAATCTTTCCACAATCTTTGCTCGACATGTCCGCCAGCGTGACCTATCTCCTTCCACTCCTTTTGAAGTTTTATCGCCATTTGTGTCCCTTCTTTGAAATTGGTAAACTCTACTAGCTTAGCAGCTTTCTCAATTAGCTTTTCTTTTAATTCTTTTTTTCCAGAGAATTCTTCATTTCTAGATTTGTAAAAAGTAGCTTTTTCATCATAGAATTTATCAAACTGTATTCTGAATTCCTTCCAGATTTCATCATTTACTGCCTTTGGAGCGTAGCCTACTTTTTTCCATTCGTCTTGTATTTTTGAAAGAGCGGCAGTAGCGGTAGCCCACATTTGGTGAGAATCTGGCACTTGAGACGCTATTTCTTTTGCTTTTTCTACCAGCGTCTTTTTTGTTTCGTAATTCGCTTCTTTTTGCTCGTCTAATTTTACGTAGTGTTCTTTTATTCTTTCGTATATGGATTTTACGGTAGACCAATATTCTTCTTTCAGTTTTTCCCAGTGCTCGGTAAATGTTGGGCCTACTTCTTCCCATTCATTTTGCAGTTCACGAATCTTTTTCTCAACCGTTTTTATTTGCTTTTCTTCTAGTAACTCTTTTACTTGAGCAATGATTTGATTTTTTAAAGAATAATTCTTTTTCAAGTCATTTTCTTTTAACTCCTTGTAGATGTTTACATTATAGTTAAATAACTCGTTTAGTTGACTGTATCTATTCTGAATGTCTTGAAATTTTTGTTGCGGAATATTTCCGATTTCTTTCCATTCTTCACGAATTTCCTTAATCTTATTAAAAAGTTTGCCGATGTTTTCTTCCTCCTGAAGCATAATCTGAAATCGCTTCAAAATCACTTCTTTCTTCGATAGATTTTCTTTTTCTTCACTAGGCTTATCTGTTTTTTCTTTCGAAAATCGAGCTTCTAGTTTAGCCACCAACACTTTCAACTGCTGTGTCAACTCTTCTTCTTCTTTCTCAATAACGACCTCGAGGTCAATGTTTAATTGATGTTCTTCTTTTATTCGGTCTTCGGCAGCAGCTATCTGACTAAATTCAGCATTTAACGTTTTAAAAGTTTTCCAATCCTTTAGAATACTTTCTTCTTTCTCAAAAATAGCTGTTAATTGCTCTAAAATTTCTTTCTTTTCCATTCGTGTTTTTAATCTACTTGTAATCTTATCACTACAAAAATAATCAATTTGTGAAAACTCAGGTACAAAGGCATCACTTTGTTTGCATGAGAAGATAAATATCAGGGAACTTTACGGTTTTAGTTCTTATGTTGTAGGTAAAAAGTGTTCAGTTACCCAATATTAACAGCACTCATCAACTGTGCACATATAATAGCTCCAACAGTACCTACCGCATAGCCAAGTACAGCCAATAATACGCCTACTGGTGCTAGTGTTGGACTAAATTCAGAAGCGACCACAGGAGCGGATGCTGCACCGCCTACATTTGCTTGACTTCCTACTGCTATGAAGAAGAATGGGGCTTTTATGATTTTTGCTACACCTAATAAAATGATAGCATGAATAGCCATCCATATAAATCCAATAGCAAAGTAAATAGGGCTATCAAATAATGCGCCTATGTCCATGTGTGTGCCTATTGTGGCAACAAGAATATATAGAAAAATACTTCCGATTTTTGATGCTCCTGCTCCTTCCATGTTTTTTAATCTTGTAAATGATAAAGCTACTCCTATTACCGTTGCAAATACAATCAGCCAAAAGAATCCACTTGCAAGTGAGGTCAAATTATAAGCCGTCAATGTATCTTTTATAGATTTAAAGTAAGGTGTCACTGTATCAGAAAGAAAGTGTGAAAGCCCCATTCCTGTTATTCCAATAGCAATGATCACCATCAAGTCTGTTTTACTCGGGATTTTGGAAACGCTTGCTGAGAAATGTTCCATTTTTGTTTTTAGACGATCTATTGCTGTTGTGTCTGCATTGAAGTAGTTGTCAATTTTTTTAGATTTACCTACGCCAAAGAGCAATACGGCCATCCATACATTGGCTACAAAGATATCTACAACCAACATTTTTGAGAAAATATCATTTGGTGTTTGATAGATTTCTTTCATCGCAGTTTGGTTTGCTCCTCCACCAATCCAGCTGCCTGCTACTGTAGCTAGTCCCTTCCATAGTTCGGACGCATCTGCTCCAAGCGCATCAGGAAATATACCTGCAATTATAAAAAGAGCTACGGGGCCACCAATTACAATTCCTAATGTGCCAGCAAAGAACATTATTACGGCTTTACTTCCTAATTTCTTGATTTCAGCCAAGTCAATACTTAAGCATAGCAAAATCAGACTTGCTGGTAAGAGGTATCTCGAAGCTACAAAATATAAGGAACTGTATTCTCCAGAGATAATTCCCATACTATTAAGTGTGGCAGGAATTACATAACACAAGAGCAATCCTGGTATTATGGTGTAGAAACGTTTGAATGATTTTAATTCTCCGGTGTAAAATATCAACGCTAGAAACAGGATTAATAAACCTAAAACAATTGCATCATTCTTTATCAAAGGCGTTGATTCTATTATGTTATAACTTATACTGTTGTTGATGGTTTCAAATTCAACTTCTTTACCGTTTTTTTGAAATGAATAACTAATCGAGTGTTCACCTTTGTCCAATCCTGTAATTAAGATAGACTTAAAATCGGTGGATTTTAATATTCGATTATCTATTTCTACAAAAACAGAATCATAAGAACTACTATTTATGTTTAGTTTAGAAGGTGTGTATATTATTTGCGCTTTGTCATCTAAGAACAACTTACTACCACTACTAGTGTTGGTTAGCAAATGAGAAGCTTCCAATACGCTGTTGTCAACAGTAGATATGTCTATAAGTTGGGCTTTGGCAGCGTCATTGTTAAAGGTAATCTCAGTTTGACCAAATCCTAGAATGGTACAAAAAAGTAGGGCAATAGTAAGCTGGAAATATTTCATAAAGTTGTATTTATTCTTCTTCTTGATAGTCCAATTCCGAAGTCGCATTTTTCTGTAAGAATTTTTTACGTTCCATACTTGGTTCGTATCTTTTTGAACCTGAGTACAATTGATAGTGATTAAACTTTGACTCATCAGGACCGTTGTATAATACTGTTTTTTTGTTTGGTTTCAACCCAATACGTTTCAATGCATCCAAGTTGGAAGATAAAATAAATGCATCGCAATCTTCAAAATGATGCTTTAATTGCGTACCTATTTTATTGTAAAACGATTCAGTATCTAATAGTTCAATTCTCTTATCGTAAGGTGGGTTCATTACGATAAATGCTTTTTTGAACGGTTTTTCTAAAGTGAAAAAATCTTGTTTGTCAAATGTTACATTTCTACTTACACCAGGTAAGTTTTTAAGGTTGAATTTAGCAGCTTGTACCATTTCTAAATCGTTGTCATACCCTTTTATGATCACACGAGTGTCCCTGACTTTGGATTTAGCTTCGGCAATCATAGTTTCGTACATTTCTGAATCATAGTTTTTCCATTTTTGAAAACTATAGTCTTTACGTACTAACCCAGGAGCCATGTTTTTTGCGCGCATTGCGGCTTCGAGAACTATGGTGCCAGAACCACACATGGGATCTATAAATGGTGTTTTGTAATTCCAACCCGAAAATTCGATCAAACTTGCTGCAAGTACTTCATTCAAAGGTGCTGCTCCTGTTGCTCTGCGGTATCCTCTTTTGAATAACGGAGCACCAGAACTGTTTAATAAGATTTCGCATTTATGTTCTGATATTCTTAAAGTAATAGCTAAGTCAGGTTTGTAAGTGTCCACATCTGGTCTAACACCAGTTTTCTCTCTAAATTGATCTACGATTGCATCTTTTACCTTTAGAGCTGCAAATTGAGAATGGTTAAAGTGAGATGAGTACACAATGGTTTTAATCGCAAATGTGGAGTCTTCGCTCATGTATTTGCTCCAGTTGATGTCAAGAACTCCTTTGTATAACTGATCTGTGGTCTTTGCTTGAAATTTATGAATAGGGGTAAGAACATCCAACGCAAACCTCGACCAAATATTTACTTTATATAAAGTTTCTAAATATCCTTTAAATTCTACGGCTCTTTTTCTGATTATGGTTTCTGTACCTCCTAAGCTGATTATTTCTTTTTCAAGAATTTCTTCTAAACCTGCAAAGGTTCTTGCTATTATTTTCATTACTTCAAATTTTGAAGTGCAAAGGTCAGTTATTTTCTTGAAATCAGGTTGTTTTAACTGTTTTATTTTTATGGATTAGCGCATAAAATACTTATCTTTTTAGTTCTACATAGCCTGTCATTGGGTCACTGTCGGGATATAATTTGAGCATATAGAAGTAAGTGCCAGAAGTTGCTTCTTGACCGGTTGTGTTTCCTTGGGTAGAGCTAGAACCATCCCAATTGTTAATGTATGGTTGCGCTTGGAAAATAAGATCTCCCCAACGATTGTATAGTTTTAGTTCGTTTTCTGGAAAATAATGAAGGTTCTTGATGAAGAATAAATCATTTAGACCATCACTGTTTCTAGAAACTCCATTTGGTACTACCACAAATTCAAGTTTATTTACCGTAATTCTTATGGTGTCAGAATGTGTACAGTTATATTGATCTGTAACTGTTAAGATTGCATCATATTCACCCACTTCAGTGTAGGTGTAATCAGCTGAATTTGCGTTAATATCGTCACCATTTCCAAATTCTAAATAATAATCAATGTTTATTCCGGTAGAGGCATCTGTAAAACTTACAGGAAGTGGTTGGTCTCCTTCAATTGTGTCAGAGAATAAAAGAGCAATAGGAGGTACGCTGTTTACTACATTGATAGTCATTTGTGATGTACATCCGTTAGCTGAAGTAACCACAAGTGTGTAATCTCCTGAGCTACCTATTGTCGGTGTACTAGTTTGATCGCCATTTATAATTGAACCATTGGTGGTTGTCCACTGATACATTACTCCTGCTTGTGAGCCAGAAGCATCTAAATCTATATCAAGAATAGTACAAGTTAATGTGTCTGGTGAGGCTATAGCTATTGTAGGTGATATCGTGTCTATCGTTACGATTTCGTTAATAGGTTGAATGTTTGTGCATCCATTAGCACTGATTATATTTAAAGAGTATGAACCAATTAGATCCACTGTCGGATTTGAGGTGTTGGCACCTGACACAATGTTTCCTGTGGCTGTAGTCCAAGTATAGCTGTTACCAGTTCCCAAAGAGGATGAAGCATCTATAATAATTGAAGGATTGTTACAATCGAGGATGTGAGGAGCGTTCGATATTATGCCAACTGGAGTAATGGTATCTTGGGTTACAGTGACAGCATCTGTCGCAGAACATCCATTCGATGTGTTTGATACGGTTAATGTATATGTGCCATCTAGGTTTGCTGTTGTGGTATTGTTTGAGGTAGATCCAGTTATGTTACCTGTGGATGTTGTCCAGGAGTAGGAGATATTAGCACCACTACTTGAGGAAGATCCATCTAAGTTGACCGATAGGGTATTGCAGTCAAGGATTTGATTATTGCCGGCATTTGCTGTTGGGGTTGCTAGGTTAATTGAGAGTGTGGCAATGTCGGTGTCTGTGCATCCGTTTGCTGCTGTTGCTGTAAGTGTATAGTTTCCAGCCATACTTGCTGTTGTAATGTTTATTGTGCTGCCTGTTACTGTTCCAGAGGGGGTATTCCAAGAGTAGGATGCTCCTCCTGTTCCTACAAAAGCTCCTGTTGTAGTTGAGCAGTCTAGGTTAATGTCGGGGCCTGCATTTGCTGTTGGAGCAGTTTTATCTACGGTTACTGTTACCATATCTGTTGCTGAACATCCATTTGCATCAGTAACAGTAAGTGTATAGTTTGTAGTTGTTGAAGGATTTGCTGTTGGAGTCGCAGAAGACGTAGAGCTTAAACCAGTTGAAGGAGACCAGCCATAAGTTATTGTCCCAATACCACCAGTTTGAGAGCCAGTTAGTGTGTGAGTTGGGTTGGAGCAGTTGTTTAGTTGGTTTGCTCCAGCGTTTGCCGTTATGGTTGACGTAGGAGAAAATAGAATAGTAGAACTTGGGGCTGTAATACATCCAGAATTAGTAGCTACACTAGTTAAGGATACAGTTGTGTTTCCAGAGGAAAGAGGGACGGTTATTATGTGTCCGTCATTTATATTGTTTATGGTTGTTGGGGTTCCATTTACGGTATAGGTAATGTCGTAGGGGCCGTTGCAATTGCCAGGAAGATTTACTCTTACAGTACCAGAAGTTGTTCCACATAGAGGTGTAGTGGTAGATGTAGCTGTTAAAGATCCATAAGATGTTAAGGTATTTGACGTAAGGCTAACATCATCTATATATATAAAATAATTAGAGGTCGATCCGCATACTCCACCGATAATAATGCCGCCAAAATTAGCGGGGCTAGTAAATGTGTATGTTCTTAATGTCCAAGTAGAGTTGTAAACATCAGCTTTTGGGATAGTTACCAATGTAGTCATAGAGAGAGGACAATATCCACCAGATGATGCTACGGGAAAAATCCCACTAGTTGTTCCTTTTAAATATAAAGGGTCGTTTCCACCGCTATCGAAAACGCCTCTAGTCCAAAAAGAAAAAGTGTAGCTATTTCCTGCAATGAGGTTTACGCAAGTTCCTACCATTTCAGCACCGTTACCTGAACCTGATGAACTCGTTGCGTTAATTCCGATAAATCCAGTGCCGCTATGAGCGGTTACAGCTGGTTGACCAGCTATGCTATTGAAGCTACAGTTCATATAATCTGCCGTAGGGTAAACAATGGTTGTGGGCGAATTCGCATTGTCCCAACCGGTAGCATTGTTTATTTGGCTATTTGCTGTAGGGCAAGTAGTATAGGTCTCAAAGTCTCCATTGACAACAAGGTTGCATTGACTATAAGATTGGAAAGTTAATAGGGATGTCGTAAATAAGAAAAAAGTAGATAATTTCATACTCGATAAGATTATTTGATAGTGATTGTATTTGTTTGCTGGTTTTCTTTAGTAGCTAGTGTCAAAAAATCTCCAATATTAATGGAAAGGTTTTTTTCATCAATTGAATGAAGTTTTTTGTCTATTTGATTTACTATTTTTATAGTTCCTGTGAATTCAGGGTTTTTTAAAATAATTATTTCAGAAGAGCTTGTTTGAGGAACGCCAACTGCAGCTCCATTCGCTATCTTGAAAGTGTTGTTTTCTTTGTGGATAAAGAAAATTTGATAATCTTTAAACGTTTTACCGTTCTTTTTGACATAGTCAGAAATGTCATCAACTAATGTTATTGATCTAGAGTTGTCTTGAGAAAATAGTGTTATCCCATTAATGAAGAAGCCTATCAAAAAAGTAAGTTTTAATATATGTATCATGTTTTATGGTTTAAGATTGTATAATACAATGACGTAAAGGTAGTGAAAAAGTTGCTTTTAGAATTTGTTTAGGTTGAAGGTCATCTTAAAATGTGGTATGCCATCTTCGAGGTATTCTCTTCCAGATTTTTTGAATCCTAGGTCTGAGTAGAAGTTTAATAAATACGTCTGTGCAGAAATAGTGATATTGCGTCCGTAGTTTTGCGTAGAGAAATTGATGGATTGTATCATTAATTCTTTGCCGAGTTGAAGTCTCCTAGCTTTTTGTGATACGCAAACTCTTCCGATTGAAGCGGAATCGTAAGATGTTCCAGGTTTTAAAATTCTACTTGTAGCTAGTAGTTGTTTTTTGTCGTTGTAGGCAAAAACATGGGTGGCATTTAGATCTTTTCCATCTACGTCAAGGTAGGGACAGTTTTGCTCTACGATAAATATTTCTTCACGAAGTTGTATAATGTCGTGAAACGTTTCTGTTGTCAGTTCGTTAAAGTGTTTAATGTGCCAATTAATTTTCATCAATTTGTCAGATTTAAAACGGGAATCCTATTCCTAAGTTCAGTTGAGGCTTATAGTAGGGTGATCTTTCTTCGCTTAGTCCGCCTTCCCATACCCAACGATTATTAATAGGTTGCGATGGGTTTTTTATAGGTGCTGCAAGATCAAGTCTGATAATGAAAAAGTCTAAATCAAAGCGGAGTCCGAGCCCCACGCCAAAAGCTATTTCAGAAATAAAAGTTTGTGTCTTAAATTGCCCTCCCGGTCGAAGAGAGTCTTTGTTGATCGACCAAATGTTTCCAGCATCTACAAAGAATGCTCCTTCTACCCAGTCAATAATAGGAAATCTTAATTCTAAGTTTCCTTCAAGTTGAATGTCGCCTATTTTGTCAAATCTCAATTGAGGGTCGTTGTATCCTCCTGGGCCAAGTGTTCTGGATTTCCAAGCTCTTATTCCGTTTGTTCCTCCTGAAAAAAAACTTTTTTCAAAGGGTAAAGCTTCTTTTAGGTTTCCAAGAGGGATGCCTAGTCCACCAGCAACACGAGAAGCTATTTTTCCTCGAGCTCCCAAGGATAAAAAATGCCGAAAATCAGCACTAAATTTTACAAATTGAGCAAACCGAATGTTAAATAGGTTGTAGCTTTCAGAAGCAGGGTTGTCGTAGGGGCGATTTGTGGCTTTCATTATTGACCTTAATAGGTTTCCTGCCGATTCAAATATTCCTTTGAAATAATAGGTATTTCTTTTGGTCTTTTTTGTATTTTGGTCGTTGTATATATATGAAAATTTTTGTCCTGCAATTATGTGATCTTGATAACTAGCGGCTAAAAAACGGTCGTTTAATTCTGTTATTCGTTGTGCAAATTGAGCTGATTTATCAATTGAGATAGCGGAGATGATTAAAGGATTCCATCGTATTGTGGTTGAGGTCTTTTCGTGGTATAACCATCCAAACGAAAGTTCTTCAATGCTGCGTTTAAAATCGGGTCTGTTTTGGAGGTTTAAAGAAGCTGTAAGTGATGTTTTTGGATTGGATACAGGTAGCCTCAGTAGGTTTTCCATTGTTTTTTGGATAAAAAGAAACGTAGGGAAGGTTAATGATATTTTAGGTCCAAATTCGATAGTGTTAAAAGTCTGTCTTAGTTTGTTAATGTCGCCTGCTTCGCCTATGATTGTACTGTTGCTATCAGATGCAAAAATCAATCGCTGCATTTCAATACCTCCTGCCATTGATATTTGTAGTTTTTCTGCACCTCCAAACGTGTTGCTGTGTGTGTAGGTCATGCTGCCTTCAATGCCAAAGAGTCCATTGGTGTGCGTTCCATCAGATGCTATTGTGAATGTCTGGGCTTTTGCTGGTTGTAAAAATATTTTCACTCTAAGGCCGTCTAATGTTGTTAATGTGTCGTATTCTATTGATACTGCTCTATAAGTCCCTAGGGAATTAAATCTTTTATAGGTGGCTTCTTCTAAAGACTTTTGGTACAGGTCCCCTTCTTTAAATAAAATAGAATTGTATAAAACATTGGGTTTGATTTTCATTTTTCGAGTATGATGTATGGAGATGTTTTCATAATTAAAAGAGGAACATTTTGTGGTATCGTCATTTGTGTAATAGTCGGGAAAAAGCTCAATTTGTTTAATTTTTAGCGGCTTATGAGGTTTTTCACCATATTGGTCTCTGCCAGGTATTTTGTATTTATAATTCTGAATCCCAAGTGTTATACTTACCGAGTGATTATTGAATGCAGAGTCAACATTAAAATAGATAAATTCTTTATTGAAGTATAGATAGCCGTTTTCTTGTAATAATTTAGTAATTCTCAGACGTTCACTCGTTATTTTGTCGGTGTCGAAGTTTTGATCTTCTTTGTCGGTGCTCACTTTTATTTTGTTGAGCGTGTTATTAAAATAGGTGTCCACTAGATTATGAATTGTGCTGTCTTTAATTGCGTTGGTGTACTTAGATACTTTATAGTATTTTTTAGGATTAACGATGTAGAATACTTTAGCTTTTCTTGCATTCTTCTTTTTTGGTAATATGTTTCTTCTATTTTTAGAAATATTAGTGTCATCTAACAAGACGATAGAATCTCTAACGGAATTGTTAAAGTACCCTTTGTTTAACATATAAAGATGAATTTGGTTAGCGGATTTGTGCGTTTTAACTGAATCTAATAAAACGGGAGATTCTCCAGCTAAACGTAGGCTTTCACCGAATGTTCGTTTTCTGTCTTTGTAAGGGTTTAGTAATTCTTTTGCTTTATAGTCTTTGTTTTTAGCATGTTTTTTTTTGTTTTTAGAAGAGATTTTTTTGTTTTTCTTTTCGATTTTTAGAATCTTCTTTTCAATTCTACGATCTATCCTGTTTTGGTTACTTCTGTTATATAACCAAAGATGAAATTGTCTAAGAACAAATACTTTTTTGTTTGGGTGTTGCTTTAGAATTGGGGTTAATTCTTCAGCTGTAATGCCAGTTTCTGTAAGGAAGTTAAGGTTGATTAAATTCGATGAATCTCCTTCAAATATGAATTCATTTTCCACCAGTAAATATTCTCCTTCAGGCACGTATTTTATCTGACTGCAACGCGCTAAAAGTATTACAGTAAAACAAACTATAATGAGCTCTATGGTTAGAGATTTATATGTTGAATTTAATTTCAAAAGTAAATTTTAAACAAAGAAACATATATTTATTGGTTCTTCATCAAAAAGTCAGGAAACTCTATTTTCTTGAGATGTGCTTATTTTTACTTTCGTTAATGGTATTGCATCTTGTTTTTGGCTTTGGCTTTGTCTCATTGCAGGAATATAGAAATTTACAGCTCTATACTTTTTTTGTACATTTATGTTTTTGAATAAGCAACTAATGGAAGTTGCCTACGTTGTGATGGTAAGAAATGTGTTATTATGAGGAAATTGTTTTTAATATTGATATTAAGTTCGCTATTTGTATTGGTGTCTAATCGAGCAAAAGCTCAGAATTATGATGATAAAAGATTTATACAATTCGTATTTACCAATCTTGAGACAAGAGAACAGGTTGTTGAAATTGATCAATTCATTAGAGCTCAAGAAGGGGTGTTTGTTTCTAGAGCTGATTTGAATTCTAAAAAATATTTATTGATTTATTACTCTGATTCAAATATTGATTTGTCGTTGTTGACAACTTGGATGGAGCAGCTTGGTAAAGAGTTTAAGTGTGTCCTAGAAGGGGTGCATGGAGTAGATGCGATAGTAGATCAAAACATAAATTGCGACCAATGAAAAAGATATTCTCAATAATTTTAGTGCTTTTTGTGTTCAGTACGCTGGACTTTTTAGGTCAAAATGGGGACTGCGGTAATAGTGTGGATGCCTGTACCAACCCTTCCTTTTCTATTACTCCCTCAGGCTTTGGGTTAGTTGAGGAGTTTACTTCTTTATCTAATATTAGTAATCCGTCAACGAACCCAAATGCCACTCCTGGTAATAGTGGTTGTATGCTTTCGGGAGAGCTAAATTCTACTTGGCTGTCTGTGAATGTGACGAGTTCGGGTATTCTTGAGTTTAGTTTAGGAGGGGGTGTTTCTTCTAATTATTATGATTGGATCTTGTGGCAAGATAATGGCTCGGGGTGTGCAAACATATCGAATAACTCGCTCCCTCCAGTTGCTTGTAATTATAACGGAACGCCTAATAGTCTGACAGGAATGGCTAGTCCAGGTAATCTTCCTGCAGGTGCTACTCAAGATAATTTCGAGAATGGAATAAATGTTAACGCAGGAGATCAATTTATTATTTGTTTTTCAAATTATAGTAACGCTAATACTAACGTTCCTTTAAATTTCTTTGGTTCGGCCACTGTTTCTTGTGGAAGTGTTAATAGTCCAACGATCTGCTATGGTGAAACGGCTACTTTAGTGGCTTATGATGGGGTGTCTTTTAATTGGGATCAAACGGTAGCGGGTTTTGTAAATACAAATGCCACAGGCGATACAGCTTATGTCAATCCTACAGTAACAACAGATTATCCTGTAGCAATCACAATGGGAAATGGTACTATTCAAAATGAAATAGCTACAGTAACTGTATATCCGCAGTTAACTATATCTACCGTTGATGTGATAGAAACGTGCTTAGGAGATAATGACGCTAGTATAACTACAACGGTAACTAATGGAGTGTCTCCAATAACTTATCATTTAACAGGGGCTTCAACTGTTACGAACACTACTGGTGTTTTTACAAATTTAGCTCCTGGCAACTATGCGATTGACGTAGTGGATAATAACGGTTGCACAGCACAATACAATACAGTCATCGTGCCTGGAAATCCTTGTTGTACTATGGTTTTGACAACAACACAAGTGGATAATTTGTGTTTCGGTGATTGTCTTGGTTCTGCAACAGTAGATACCGTAGGTACTTCTGGTGTTGCTCCTATTCAGTGGCTAGATGCGAGTGGAGTTCCTATACCGGGAGCTACGGCTCTAACCTTGAGTAGTCTTTGTGCAGGTACATATACTGTGGAGGTGGCTGATCCGCTTTGTACGCTGTCTAAAACGGTTACAATTGTTGAGCCAACAGATCTGATTTTTTCTGTAAATACTGTAGATTTAACATGTTACCAAAATAATACCGGAGAAATTATGTTTTCCGCTGCAGGCGGATCAGCTCCTTATCAATATAGTATCGATAATGGAGTGACTTTTCAAGCAAACTCTACATTTACAGGTTTGTCAGCAGATTTGTATAATTTAGTTGTAAAAGATGGTAACAATTGTCAAAAGACTGTTCAAGTTTCCTTAACTGAACCATCCGAATTGACAGCTAATTATACTATACTTCCGAATATATGTAATGTAGTGAATGGAACTTGTACAGGAGAAATAGATGTTGTTCCTAATGCGGGAACAGCTCCATATACGTATTCTTGGACAGGTTTGTCAGCTACTTCTAGCCATTTAAACGCTGTGTGTGCGGGTTTTTATGAGGTTACGGTTACAGATGCATTTTCATGTTCATTTGTCCTTTCAAGTATTGAGGTTGTTGAGCCGGCTGCTTTAACTATTGATAATGTTGTTTTGACTCCTCCTTCTTGTAATGATTTTTGCGATGGTGTTATAGATGTTCAAGCCACTAATGCAACGGTTTTTAGTATTGATAATGGGATTAACAGTCAGGTTTCTACCCAGTTTACAGGTGTTTGTGCAGGAGATTATCAAGTGCTTATTTCTGATGCTAATGGCTGCGCTGCAAGCCAAACAATAAATGCGGTAAACCCTAGTGCTGTAGTCGCAGGTTTTGATTTCGGTCCGCAGCCTACTACTATTTTTAACCCTAATATTATATTTACGAGCACTTCGCTAAACGAAACATCTCATTTTTGGATTGTTGATATAAATGGTGTTGAGATTAATAACGAATTTTCGCCAGAGGTAGCATTTCCAAATGATATACCTGGTACATACCAAGTGTGTGTTGTTTCAAACGATGCGAATAATTGTGTGGATACTTTATGCAATGAAATTATTATTGATGATGAGTTTTTTATTTTTGTGCCAAATGCATTTTCGCCTAATGATGATGGAGTCAATGATTTTTTCTATCCTGTAATCAGAGCTTTTGATGTTAATCAATTTGAACTGTTGATTTTTGATAGGTGGGGGGCGCAGGTGTTTAATACAACAAGTATTTCAGATCATTGGGACGGAAGGTCAAAAGGAATTCCAGTACCAAATGATAACTATGTTTGGAAGATAAATGTGTTTTCTGTAGCAGATAACATTAAAAAAACTTTTACAGGTCACGTTATCGTGATGAGGTAACTTGTTAAATTTCTAAATAATTTTATTTTTTTACC
>CAMZLL010000215.1 GCA_947311505.1 uncultured Cryomorphaceae bacterium | reverse complement strand
GCTTTAAAGTGGACATTGAATAACCAAAAATAAAAAACGAAATGCCAACAATGGCTATAGTTAATACGGTATTTCGAAGGGCTGAACTTTCGGTTTATCTCGTAGCCAAATTTACAATTTTTTCTTTAATAATTAACACGCAAAATTGTAAATTTTGCGGACTTCATTCAAGGCACTTCATTTTGGATTAAGCACCAAAACCCGTATTAACTATAGCCATTGTTAGCAAATCGTATTTATTATTCATATTTTTTTATTAATCCAAAATCAAAAGGTGTCCAATAACAAGATTTCAATCCGCTTTCTTTAAATCCTTTATTTACCCAACTATTACAAGTATTAAAACAAGAATAACTTCCTTTAGATTTATAAAATTCATCCATTGAAGAATAACCTTGATTTTCAAGAATTATTTTCATTCCATTTACATTTGTCTTAAATGTGTTTTGTATATAGGTGTTCAAGTTTTTTAATTCCGATTCATTTATTTTTATTACAATCCAATCAGAGCGTTTTTCCTTGTATCGAGTAACGTGCATTAATGTTGTGCTTTTTAAAAACATAGCACTGAATGCATTATTGAAAGTCAAATCCCCCCAAGTTGGTGTGTTTATATAAAAATTTTCGTCTCCCCAACCAAATGATAAATAATTTTCGTTTCCGTTGAGTTTTAAACCAGATAATATAATACTATCAATATTTTCTTTTGGTATTACAATATCCAAATGTACTCCGTTCGTATTCAAATAAATTATTTTATCAGTTATTCCATTTTCTAATTTTCTTTCAATTGTTATTGAAGTTAGAATTAGAGATACAACTAAATAAAAAATAGGAATTAATAAAAAATATAAAGACCATTTTAATATTTTTTTCAGTGTTTTCATATACTGTATATCATATATTTGCTAACGGTAAGTATATGGTTTTGTGGCGGTTTTGAAACTCAAATCTTTCAATTTAAACCGATGTTCATTTATACCTAAAATGTTCTTATTTTACACTTTACCCGCCATAAACTATATACATTGTTATGGCTTAGTGCTTTATTATTTTCATTGTTTTTATTAGTTCACGGTCATTAATTCTTAAAAGATAAATACCTGCTTTCAGTTCAGTTAAGTCAATGATTTGGTTTTCATTATTTACTTGTGTTTGTTTAATTGTCTGACCTAAGCTGTTCAATATGGTTAATTTATATTGTTGTAACCCACTGTTTTTAATATGAATTCTGTCTGTAAGTGGGTTTGGATAAATTTTGAAATCATAAAGTTCAAACTGGTCAATACTCAAAACTATGTTTACATAACAGCTTTGATAAGAAGGGTGTTGCCAAACCTGTTGGCTATTAGAAAAAGAACAAGTAACTAACATTGAATCGGGGGTTTCTTGACTAAATTTTATCGGAAAATTTGGAAACAGTGGTTCGTGAATACTTCCTATTCCTTCAATCCAGACTTCGTTAAATTCGTCAAAGGCGTTCATTGTTGGCTCTGCAAATTTCAGCCGTTTGTAATAATTTCCGTTAATTTGAATACTGTCAACATTAACCACTTGAAGCCACTCGGGATACATTCCATACAGGTCAAACAAAACGCTGTCGCCAACATTCAGAGAAAAGTCATACAAAGTATCAAGCTGATTCAAAGTGTCAAGATAAAACACTTTACTATTTTCTGCTCGTAACAATCCACGATACAATAGGTCGTTTTGAAACAATGAGTCATTTGAAGAATAAATCTTAAACCATTGTTCGCTATTAATTATTGTGTCACCTTGAAAACCGAAAACAGTAGTAGTGGTCGCTACAAAATTTGGGTTTTGTTGATTCGCAGCAGGATAAGTTTTAGCAACATTCCATTTTGAATCTAAATTGTCAAAATGATTTATTACTTGACCCCAAAGAATTGAAGGAAGAAGTAGAATTGAAAGCATAATTGTTGTTTTCATATCTCTATTTTTTTGGTGTCTGTCTTTTTAGCATTAGCCATAACAAAAGGCTAACAGCAACTGTTACTGTTAGCCTTTTTGAAATTTGGTATGTAAAAGTAGTGTTTTTTTTTGTTTCTTTCACTTTTCTTTATGAAAAAAAACTACTTAAGATGTCTTTCTATGAGTATAATAAAAATTTTATTGAGGGTTTACATCTTGCAATAAACTAGGGCAAAGCAAATCTTTAAGTATGAAACGCTGAAAATATCTTTTCATATAATCAAGACCGTAGCTGAAGTCCATATTTTAATTAAAATAGAGGTCTTCCTCATGGTAAATGCCCAATTGTGCAGCGCTCTTTAATTGTGGATCGAAGTTTTTCATGTAATTTCGAACACAGAAATGAAAAGCACTAAAAAAAATATTTCCTTTGTACTTCTGTTAATGTTAGTCGTTGTATTGTTTATACTAAGTCTTATGTTTGGCTCTGTGTCTATTCCTTTAGATGCCGTTTTATCCACATTAAATGACGATTCAGAAATCAAAAAAAGCTGGACATTTATCATACAAGAAGTAAGATTTCCAAAAGCAATTACCGCTATAGTAGCAGGAGGAGGATTAGCACTTTCAGGACTCTTGATGCAAACTCTTTTTAGAAATCCACTTGCAGGACCTTATGTGTTAGGGATAAGCAATGGAGCTAGTTTGGGTGTTGCGATTTTAGTGTTGTCAGGAGGTTCGCTTTTTGGTTTTCAAGCAGACGGTAGTTGGAGCATGATACTGATGGCAATAATAGGGTCGGGTGCAGTACTGGCCATGGTTTTGGCAGTTTCTTCGCGAGTGCAAGATAATTTATCGTTGCTCATCATTGGTATTATGATCGGAAGTATCACAGGTGCAGTTGTAAGTGTATTGCAATTTTATAGCAGACCTGAAGATATTCAAGCATACTTGGTGTGGACGTTTGGTAGCCTTTCGGGTGTCAATTGGGAACAGTTGAATTTTTTAGTCCCCGCAGTGCTTGTAGGGATATTTATAGCCTTTGGATCTCAAAAAAAACTAAACACCCTGTTGCTTGGCAATCAATACGCACAAGGTCTTGGAGTTTCTGTAAAACGAACACGCATTAAAATCATTCTAGCCACTTGTTTGATGGCTGGAGGGGTCACGGCTTTTGCTGGTCCAATTGCGTTTTTAGGGTTAGCTGTTCCTCACATTGCTAGGGCTGTTTTCCAATCATCCAATCATAAGGTGTTAATCCCTGCGGTGCTCCTCATAGGAGCTGCATTGCTTTTAATATGCGACTTAGTGGCGCAGTTGCCTGGCAATCAAAATACACTACCACTCAATGCTGTTACTGCCATGATTGGTGCGCCCGTTGTTATATGGGTAGTGATAAAATCAAAAATGAATTAGATGATTTGCTTAGAAACACATAATCTTACCATAGGATACACTGGGAGACCACTACTGAGTAACCTCAATCTTAGTCTAAAAAAAGGCGAGATGGTTTGCTTGGTTGGTCCTAACGGTACAGGGAAATCTACATTGATTAAAACACTAACAAACATGCTCGCCCCATTGGAAGGCACTGTCAAAATAAACATAAGCCCAACAAACAAAAACATAAACGAAATAAATGTAAAAGAACTGGCGATGCATATAAGTATCGTACTTACGGACAAATTACCTTCCTCAAATTTTTCAGTTCATGAAATTGTTGCATTAGGAAGAATACCACATACCAATTGGCTTGGAAACTTATCCAAAAAAGATGAAATAATCATAGATGAAGCTCTTAAAATAACCAACCTTACAGCATACAAATATAGAAAAGTAGATAGCCTTAGTGACGGAGAAAAACAGCGTGTTATGTTTGCAAAAGCGCTGGCACAAGACACCGACATTATCATTTTGGACGAACCTACCGCTCATCTTGATGTGGTGTACCGAGCAGAGTTACTGTCGCTCTTAAAAAACTTAGCCAAAGAAACTCAAAAAGCGATTCTTATCTCCACCCACGAATTGGAAATGGCCATTCAATCAGCAGACCATATATGGCTAATAAACAATAACAAACAACTGATTTCAAAAGCTCCTGAAGACTTAATACTTGCTAATGTATTCTCAGAAACATTCCAAGGTGCTCAAGTCTTCTTTGATGAAAATAATGGTAGTTTCAAAATTAAAAATGAATAACTATTTAAAGTTAATTTACAAGGCACAGGCAAAAGGTTTTACTGGACAAAGCATGCTTTAGAAAAAATAAAATTTGAAATCACAGAAGATGATTGCTCACTTAAAATCATTGTAAACGATTCCGATTGGGAGTTTATTCACAAAAGTAAACGAATAGCAGTTGACTCAATAGAAAAGTTATTAATTGAAGTTAAGGACACCTCTAGAAACTCATTTCTTTCATAAAAGCAAAAATGATGAAAGAGTTGCGAAGTATATTTTTGTTAGAATAGTCGTAGCTATTTTAAAAATAATACTGAAGTTAGTTTGTTTATAATCGTTGTTCCCATAGGGGGGGAGGCAGAGCTTCTAAAATATTGTTTCAAAATTTATTACATTATCTCGATAGTGCTTCAAAATTTTCATAGCATTAAAAGACAACAAAAACATCTAGTATTTGCAAATACTTATCCATCTCTAACTTCATTTAAACAAAAAAAAGAGTATCAATTCTACTCAAATGACTACTTTTGCACACTATGGCTACAATTAGACAAGAAAAAATAGCAATGCTACTCAAAAAAGAGCTCAGCATGATCTTCCAAAGACATACCAATTCGTTGTGCTTGGGAGCAATGGTGTCTGTTACAATTACACGTGTAACACCAGATATGTCAGCTGCGAAAGTATATTTAAGTATTTTTGCTGCAAAAGATGTAAATGAAGTTTTTGAAAATATTCAGCTTCACGCAAAACAAATACGTCACGAACTAAGTCAGATCGTAAAAAATCAACTGAGAAGAACACCCGAATTGACTTTTTATATTGACGATTCTCTAGACTATGCAGAAAAAATTGAAGAATTATTAAAGAAATAAGTTGAAAAAATTATATAAATATCTATTAAACACCATTCCTAGACCTTGGCTCATCCGATTGAGTTATGTGTTTAGGATTTTTGCTCCTTTGGTATATAAAGGAAACCAAGTAGAATGCCCAGTATGTGAAAAGTCATTTCGCAAGTTTCTTTCCTACGGTAGTAATGTTGCTCACCGAGATGGAGTGCTTTGCCCGTATGACTTGACACTCGAACGACACCGATTGATGTGGTGGTATCTGCAACACAAATCAGATTTTTTTACAGCACAAAAAAAAGTAATGCACATTGCCCCAGAACAATGTTTTTTAGATAAATTTAAAGCGCAAAAAAACTTAGATTATACCACAGGAGACTTAATGTCGCCTATTGCGGATATTCATTTTGATTTACACGACATTCCCTTGGAGGACAATACGTATGATGTGATATTTTGCAATCATGTACTCGAACACGTGGAAAACGATCATAAGTGTATGACCGAACTCTACCGTATAATGAAACCTGGTGGTTGGGGAATATTCCAAGTGCCAATTGATTATACAAGAGCAGAAACTTACGAAGATGCTTCCATCACAACACCCGAAGAAAGAGAAAAACATTTTTGGCAATATGATCATGTCCGTTTATTTGGATTAGATTATCCAGATAAGCTACGTGCTGCAGGTTTTGAAGTAGAAAAATACGACTATCATCAAGAAATAGATGAAGCAAAGTATAAAAAAATGCGTTTTCAAGATGATGAGTTGTTGTATGTGGTTAGAAAAAAATAGACGCTGCGCTTTTAGATGTTAGATCGCTACGCTCATAGATATTCGAACGCTGCGCTTTTAAGATTTTTAAATTCAATAAAAATTGTTAGATAAAATTTTTCATATCGTTTCTGAGGATCAACTTTCTGAAGTTGCTACTGCTTTAATTCAATTCTTAAACGAATATTCTGTTGTGATTTTTGATGGAGAAATGGGAACAGGTAAGACAACCTTTATAAGTGTTCTTTGCAAAAAACTAGGAGTAACTGATGCTATTTCAAGTCCTACTTACAGTATTATAAACACGTATGAATCCGCTAGTGTTGGAGAAATTAATCACTTTGATTTTTATAGGATAGAAGACGAACAAGAAGCCATTGAAAGTGGTTTGGATGAAATTATAGATAGTGGCGAAATTTGTTTTATCGAATGGGCAGAAAGAATTCCGAAACTTTTACCGCAAACCTACGTAAGGGTGGTTATTGAATTACAAGAAGACTTTTCACGCAAGTTTAGTATTCAGTTATTCAAAGGGAAATAGCCTTATTTTCTGACCAAACCGATATTTAACAGAAATAGAAACTATGATTTCATCAGGTGATGCACTAAAATCTCTAGCCACACAAGCAGCTCTTATGCCTCAAGAAGAAATGCTTGAAGTAGGCAGAAAAAAACAAAGTTTATACATTGGTATTCCTCGTGAAACCGAATTTCAAGAACACCGAGTAGCGTTAGTGCCGGAAGCAGTAAATTTGCTCGTATCCAATGGTCATCGTGTTATCATAGAAACAAATGCCGGTATGCAAGCGTTCTTCTCAGACCGAGATTACAGCGAAGCAGGTGCAGAAATAGCCTATTCGGTAGATAAAGTTTATGAGGCAGATATTATATTAAAAGTTACGCCACCGAGTCAACGAGAAATAGAATTAACCAAACACAAACAAACCTTATTTTCTGCATTACAACTCACTGTGCAGCCCGAAAATACGCTGCGAGAATTGATGAAAAAGAAAGTAACCGCTATAGCTTGGGATTATATAAAAGATGAGCAAGGCGTATTTTCTATAATTCGGACAATGGGTGAAATAGCAGGCAATACCAGTGTGCAAATAGCCGCAGAGATGTTGAGCAATGTCAACAATGGAAAAGGTATGATCATGGGAGGTATAGCAGGAATCACCCCCACAGAAGTGGTCGTATTGGGAGCTGGCACAGTAGGAACGTTTGCAGCTAGAAACGCTTTAGCTCTTGGAGCCTCTGTAAAAGTCTTTGACAATTCTGTCGCAAAATTAAGACGTTTGCAAAACGAATTGGGACAGCGAGTTTTCACCTCGATTATTCAACCAAAAGTAGTGCAAAAAAATCTCAGGCGAGCCGATGTAGTAATCGGTGCATTAAGAGCCTCCCACGGTCGCACACCCTGTGTCGTATCTGAAGAAATGGTCGAAAACATGAAAGATGGAGCTGTAATAGTTGATGTAAGTATCGACCAAGGCGGATGTTTTGAAACCTCTCGTGTAACCACCCACGAAAAACCTACTTTTGTAAAACATGGCGTAACGCATTATTGTGTTCCCAACATTGCATCAAGGGTTTCCAGAACAGCATCTTATGCATTGAGTAATATCTTCACTCCACTTGTATTGGATATCGCAAATGGTGGCGGTTGCGAAAAACTAATCAGAACGCAGAAAGGATTTAGACACGGTGTGTATATTTATAACGGCACGCTTACTTCTTCTTACCTTGGCGAGACGTATAACTTACCTTTTAAGGATTTAGATTTGTTGATTGCAGCTTTTTAGAACAATACCTTTTGATTGAATAAAATAAAGCGAAGCATTTGGGCGTATCCCTACGGGTCAGGCTATCCATTATATCTTTTGTTTTCGAAAAAAAAACAAAAGGATGCCATTCCTATCCTTTACGCAAAAAAAAACAGAGTTACAGCTCCCCAAAAGAAAAACCTTTCTCCATTAGCCCATCTATAATCTGAGGCAAAGCTGCGAGCATCAAATCTGCACTTTTCTCATTGTCATGCATTACAATGATAGAACCCGACTTTGTGTTTTTCAAAACATTGTTTATTACATTTTGAGCAGAATTTGAAGTGTCAAAATCCCCACTTAAGACATCCCACATTATGACTTTATAAGCTTTTGCCACTTCTCTTAATTGCGATTTTTTTATCTTTCCATAAGGCGGTCTGAAAAGATGTGAACCTACTAAATCGGCACATTTTTGTATGTTTTCTAGATACGTTTGCCTATCTGTTTTCCAACCTTTCAGATGATTATAAGTGTGATTACCTACTTCATGCCCTTCTGCTTTCACTCTAGCAAATAACTCAGGATTCTTAGCTACATTGTCTCCTACCACAAAAAAAGTAGCCTTTACTCCCTTTGATTTCAAGATCGAAAGCACCTCATCGGTAACGCTCTCTACTGGACCGTCATCAAAGGTTAGGAAGACTTCATTGTTAGCATTAGGCACAACCCAAACTGCATCCTTATAAAAAGAATGCAGCAACTTTGGTGTTTTAATTAAATATTTCAAATGATAAGATGATCCAAACTTCATTAGATTAAAGTGCACTCCACAATCCTTCATACACTTGAGGGAATACACGCTGAGTTTTAAAAAGTTCTTTAAAGTTTGGATTTGCTCTATACAAATTAAAGTTTTGTTTTGCTTTAATCATCACAGATTGATATTCGGTTTCGTCAAACGGTCCGCTAGCTTTGTAAAACGACTTCGTAGGGTCGCCTGCTTTAGCATAGTATTCCGCAGAAACTCTAGCAATGTTGGCTTGCACCTTCGCTTCTATCTCCTTTTGTTTCGCTTTTATTTGCTCTTCAGACGTGTACATCCCCATTTCTACCTGAGATTTTAACTCGTCTATTAGTGAATTATACTCTGCTTGTGCTGCGTATTGATCCGATTGGAATTTTTGCAACAATGCATACACTTCTGGATCTGATGCCGAACGAATCATCTCTAACAAATTCATAGACTTACCGTACTCTGAAAACATAGAAAGGAAAAATTTCTCATCTTGACCTAAGTAGTACTTGATTTCGTCAAGTTTTACTTTTGCTAATTTCTTTGCCAATGCATCTCCTTTTTCTTTTGCTCCTGCTTCATAATAATTAGCACATAAATAAAAGCAAATATCATCTACAGCCACTTGACTGTTTTCTATAGGCATTTCTTCAAAGATTCTATCCAATACTGCTATTGTTTTTTCTTTCTCGCCTTGTTTTAACAATTCATCGGTAAACGATTTGAACTGAATTCTAAGGTTGTAAACCATTCTCATCGTGTAATAATCTACATAGACACCTTCTCCGTTCATATTACCCCAAAGAAATCCATTTTCTTTGTCCATTACTAGGTTGTACATTTTGTCAATGTTTACACCTACGTTTGGTATTGGTGTCAACTTAAAGGCAAGACCTTCTCCTTGAAGATATTTATTCAAATCCTTATTGGCTTGCAGCCCTCCTAAACTTGCAAAATAAATAGGTCGATCCCACTTGTAGTTTCTCAACAAATCAAGCACTGCCATATCTGACTTCACAAGATATCCCGGAGGAATACTCCACTTAATGGTATCTTGTGCCAATGCCATTTGATCTTGAGAAATGATTCCATTCTTAAGAGCGGCTTGCTTATCTACAACCATATATACACCTTTGAAGTCGTAATAAGATTCGGTATTACAAGTTCTTGGTTCTTGGTATCTATTGTTATTATCCAATAGCATATCCATAGCATCATCTATAGATACATACTTTCCGTTGGTCTTAGAATTTGGATTTATTTGATCGTTGAAGAAGATTAAATCTCTGGTTCCGTTTCTAAAACTAAACTCATTCATCTTTATTTCGAGAGGTTCAGAGTCATAGGCTTTTCTGCGCATCTGATTGATATGCCAATCTGTTCCCAATAAACTCATATTGGCAACACGCACGTCTGTACGCACTCCTTCTACTTCTTGGATATACCAAAGCGGGAAGGTGTCGTTATCTCCATTGGTAAAGATTATTGCACCTTTTCCACCCTCTACTTTTTCGTCACATGAGCGCAAGTAATTGAATGCAAAATCTCTTGCCGTAGTTCTGTTAGATCTATCGTGGTCGTCCCAGTTTTGAATTCCTAAAACCAATGGAACTACTAATCCTAGAGCGGTGGCCATACCACCTGTGATGTTGCCGTTTTTAAGCTTATCACCTATAAACCCAACTAGAGCATAAGCTCCTACGCCTACAATAGACATATAGAATATACTATATGAAAATGCGTGTGACGCTCCTTCGCCTTGAATTGTTTCACTTAAAAAAACAACAATACCAGCTCCAAAAGCAGAACCGGCTATGATCCCTAAGTTTTTGATTTCAAAGTTTCGTGCTGCATCAAACAAAGCAAAAACGCCTATTCCTATCCAAAATGCAAACGCATAGAAAGACGCTGCAAACGCATAATCTCGTTCTCTAGGTTCCATCGGTTTTTGATTTAGATAGAATGCAATAGCAAGCCCTGTCAATAAAAATAGCAACATCAAAACAAACCAATCTTTTGGTGCTCTCACTAAGTGAAATATAAATCCGATTAACGCAAGGATTAAAGGCAACATAAAGTATCTGTTATATCCTTTATTCTCTTTTATAAAAGCGGGTAAATTTTCTTGATTACCTAACCTTTCGGCATCAATAAAATCAACTCCAGAAAGCCAGTTGCCGTCTAGCAATCTTCTTCCTCCTCCGTTCATCCCGTACCCTTGTGTCTCATTTTGACGACCTGAGAAATTCCACATTAGGTAACGACCGTACATCCATCCAAATTGATAATCAAACATATACGAGATATTTTCTCCCATAAAATTTGGCTTGTAAATTCCATCTGCAAGCAATTGATTGGCGTATGCTTCTGCATCTTCATTTCCCAATCCTTTTAGAAAGGACACTTCTGCCGCTCTATCCGATAAATGAGGAGCTCCCTCATATTGTCTTGACGGAGGTAAAGGAACAGTGTGTTCATTGTTCTGATAATCTATCCAAGCCATATATTTGCTCCCGTTTCCCTGACGATACATCCTAGGAAACATTGTGGTGTATTCTGACACGTATTTCCGGTCTCCAGATTGTCCTGCTTTTACGTTTATATATTCAGGTACTACATCTGTGCTTAGTTTTATTTTAAAATTGATGCCCTTTTGAGCCAATTCAGCATTTACAGTCTTTATTTTTTCTTGATATTCGTTGTAATCAAACAGGTTCATAAAGCTCAAGCTAAACTTCGCTTTCTCTCCTAGATTTGAGACACTAACAGAGGTTGGTTTTTGATATTCCCCATCATAGTAAACGTAGTCTTTGTATATCTGAGTACTGAGCGTATATTTGCCTGCATTAGATTTGAAATCCATTCTCAACTCCAAAGGTTTTACGATTTCTTTAATGGCATTAATAGTTTGGATATCTGTAGTAATTGTGCTGGGTTCTAATTTAGCAGAAAATACTTTCATAAAACTCGTTTTCTGTCCATTGAGTACGTCTTCTCCGCATCCGGGCATAGAAGGAGAATTCCAATATTGCCCTTTCAAAATAGGCCATGATCCATATTGATCTCTGTTTAAATAGGACACTAAAGAAGATAATGTTTCAGGATTGTTTTCGTCCAAAGGAGTATTGGCATTTGAACGCACCACAATCATAGCAAAAGTGGAGTATCCCAATACCAACATGGTGAACCCTACAATAATATTGTTAAGAATGAGGTTTTTGTTTTTTGCAGTGTAAATCATTCCATACGTCAAAAGCCCGCCCATTAACAAAACGAAGAAAATAAAACCACTGTTAAATGGCAATCCAAATGAATTGGTAAAGGTGCGTTCGAATACATCTGCAAATGATGGTATTTTAGGAATTAAAAATGCTTGTACAAAACCTAAAGTACCAAAAGAAATAAGACCGGTAATGATAAATCCTTTTAAATCGACAACCTTTGCTTTTTTGAAATAAATGATGTATCCAATAGCAGGAATTGCCAATAAGTTCAAAAGGTGAACTCCAATAGATAGCCCAATCATGTAAGCAATAAATATCAACCACCTGTTTGGACGGTAGGTTGACGCTCCTGTTTCGGCAATGTCTTTGTTGAAATAATCGGTTTCTCGCTCCCACTTAAACGCTGCCCATACGACCAATGCAGTAAAAAAGGACGACATGGCGTACACTTCCCCTTCTACGGCAGAGAACCAAAATGAATCGGTAAATGTATATGCTAATGCACCTACCAAAGCAGATCCAAAAATAGCTATCATGTTGCTTTTGTCCACTTTTCCATATAAACTTACAGAAAGTTTTCGTGCCAACATGGTCAACGTCCAAAACATAAACAAAATGGTTAATGATGACGAAATAGCCGACATTGAATTGACCATCATTGCAGCGTTTTCAGGACTTGCAAACGAAGAGAATATTCTCCCCATCATCATAAAAAACGGTGCTCCCGGTGGGTGACCTACCTCTAATTTGTTTGCGGTAGTAATGTATTCTCCACAATCCCAAAGACTGGTCGTTTCTTCCATTGTTGTCAAATAGACAAATGAGGCAAATAGGAAAACTGCCCAACCTAAATAGTTATTGATTTTATTATAATTCATTCGTAATGAGGTTTAATTGTGATGCGAAAATAAAAAAATAAAAATGAAAAAGGTTAGAATTCTAAATTTCCAACCTTTTTTTTAATTTTTTGTGAATTTCGGTTAATTTTTTATTTTCCTAATTTGAGTTCATGACCCATTTTTTCTTTCTTTGTTTGTAGATAACTTTCGTTGTGTACATTGCATTCTATTTCTATTGCTACGTTTTCTACGATTTCTAATCCGTAGCCTACTAAGCCTGCTCTTTTAGTGGGGTTGTTGCTCATTAGTCGCATTTTTTTCACGCCAAGATCTCTCAATATTTGAGCACCTACACCATAATCTCTTTGGTCTGGTTTAAATCCTAATTTGATATTAGCTTCTACGGTGTCGTATCCTTCTTGTTGCAATTTGTAGGCTTTCAACTTATGCACCAATCCTATTCCTCTACCTTCTTGATTCATATAGAGCACCACTCCGGTTCCTTCTTTTTCTATCATCTGCAATGCGTGTGTTAGTTGTGGACCACAATCGCAACGCAGAGAATCTAAAATATCTCCTGTAAAACAAGATGAATGTACCCGAACCAAAACAGGTTCATCTTTTTTCCATTCTCCTTTGAATATTGCTAAATGCTCTTCTCCAGTAGTAACCTGACGGTAGGCTGCCAATTTGAATGTGCCGTGCTTGGTAGGCATATCTATTTCTACTAACTTCTCAATCAACGATTCTTTTTTCAATCTATAATTGATTAAATCTTCAATAGATATTAGCTTTAAGTTGTGTTTTTTGGCTACTTCTATCAACTGTGGCATACGTGCCATTGTACCATCTTCGTTGAGAATCTCCACCAACACACCTGCGGGTTCAAACCCTGCCAATCGAGCCAAATCTATAGTTGCTTCTGTGTGCCCTGCTCTACGCAATACACCTCCAGATTTTGCTCTCAATGGAAAGATGTGTCCGGGTCTGCCAAGTTCTTTAGGTTTTGTGTTTGGATTTATTAATGCTTGAATGGTTTTTGCTCTATCTGCTGTAGATATACCTGTGGTGCAACCCTCTATAAGATCTACCGAAACGGTAAATGGAGTATGATGCAACACTGTGTTTTCTTTTACCATTAATGGAAGATTGAGTTCATCGCATCTGTCTTCTATCATTGGTGCGCAAACGAGACCTCGACCATGGGTAATCATAAAGTTGATGGTCTCTGGTGTGACATTGGCTGCTGCGGTTATGAAATCTCCTTCGTTTTCACGATCTTCGTCATCTACCACTACGACTACTTTTCCTTGCTTAATATCTTCGATAGCTTCTTCTATCGTATTGAGTTTAAAGTCCATTTATTGAGATTGTATTTTATCAAAATTTTGGCAAAGATAACTTAATACAATTTTAGAAGTTGATTTTAACCACATAAAATCATTTTTTGGTCGAAATCCAAGATAAGTTGATTTTTTTTGGGAGAAATAAAACAAGTGAAAACATCTATACAGAACGGCACAAAGCTTGTTGCAAATCAACAAACCAACACTCCTAATATGCTAAAAAAATCTATACTTATTGAGAATAAAGCTGCTATCAATACCAGAAATTTGCAGCTCATTATTAAAACAGACTTGAGAGAAAGCTCCATTCCTATAGAAGATATAGGGGTTTTGGTACTGGACCATCGAGAGATATTCATAAGCATGACTGCTATGAGTCATTTGGTGCAAAACAATTGTGCTGTGATTATTTGCAATCAAAAACACATGCCTAGTGGCATGTTTCTCAATCTCGAAAGTCATCACATACAGCAAGAGGTCTTTAGAAATCAAATTAACGCAAGTGTTCCGCTCAAAAAACAACTCTGGCAACAAACTGTAGTAGAAAAAATTCAAAATCAAGGATTGTTGCTGGAACGATTAACGGGAAAGAGCAACCACCTGAAGCAGATAGCAAGCAAAGTCTTGAGTGGCGACACTTCTAATATGGAAGGTGTAGCTGCTGCCGCTTATTGGAAATCGTTTTTTCAAGAAAGTTTTAAAAGAGAACGTTTTGGTGATTATCCAAACAATTTTTTGAACTATGGCTATGCTATTTTGAGAGGAGCTACTGCTAGAGCACTTTCTGGAAGCGGACTGCTAAACACACTGGGCATACACCACAGAAACAAGTACAATGCTTTTGCGTTGGCAGACGATATTATGGAGCCTTACCGTCCTGTGGTGGACGAAAAGGTTAATGAATTGATACTTCGATACGAGGAGCAAGAGTTGAATACAGCTATAAAAGCCGAATTGATTCAGCTACTTACTCGTACGGTTTATTTTGAAAATGAAAAAAGTCCTCTTTTGATAGCCTTGCAAAAAACAGCTAGTTCTTTGCAGCAATGCTTCACCGGCAAAAGAAAGAAGATTAAATATCCAAAATTATGGAATTAAACAGGTATAGAATTATGTGGTTATTTGTTTTTTTTGATTTACCAACTGCAACGAAGAAGGATCGCAAAAATGCTTCGAAGTTTAGAAAGCATTTATTACAAGATGGATATTCAATGATGCAGTTTTCGGTCTATACTCGTCATTGCGGAAGTAGCGAAAGTGCAGATGTGCACGAAGGAAGAATATTAGATTTGCTACCACCCCTTGGAAAAGTGAGTATCCTACGCATAACAGACAAGCAATATGGAAAAATAATGAATTTTTGGGGGCAAGCACCACAAGATGCCGCTCCACAACCTACGCAACTGGAATTGTTTTGACCTTATCTACTAAAAAAAACTAGAAACAAAAAAAATGCCTCAATCTCTCCATTTCGAAGTAAGAAAGAGGCATTTTTAATAACGATAATCGATTCTAAACGTACGATTAATAGAAGGTTTCAAACCAACTATTATCGTATTCACTAATCTTTAATCAAACTTGGAATACTTTCAATATGTCAAAGAACATTTTCAATTGTAAATATACTACAATTGATTTAATCTGCTCAATAGAAGTCGTTACTTCTATATCTATCTACTGCATTGTCGGCAGGTTGAGTCAATAAATCCTTTTGTATAATTGGAGTTTTAGGAATTATTAATTTAGCTTGAATTTCTATGCTCAACCCATTGTAAATATCGCCTTTGACTATTTTGGCGGCAAATGCAAACAATTCTACTCCTTGGTCGAGCATGTTTGCTAGTACTATGTTTTCGTATGCAGCTATATAGCCGAGCGGTTGCCCCTGATACATAACTTGAATGGCAAAACTGTCATGCGCGTGATTGGGCAATCGATTCAACTCTAAAGCATCTCCTTCTTTTAGAACTGTTGACAGTTTTAGAAAATCTGTAAACTGCAACCCTCGCACATAATTATGATAGATGGCTATCTTCTGTTCGGTTACCAAGGTTCTAGGCAAAATCAATACTCCACCCGCAAGCCCAAATGTTTTTAGAAAATCGGATCGTTTCATAGTTGTATGATTTTACCTGTTTTCGTTATATCAAAATCATATCCTTCTACTAAAGCGTCAAATGAGTTATGTCCGATTTTAATCCAAGGAAATTGCTTATGTTTACCAATGTTTTTTCCTCCTTTCATTCCATTCTTTAACCCCATAAAAGAAGTCAAGCTCTTCTTTTCTCTCGACTCTTGATGAAACAACAGTTTTATCCCGTTGCCCTCTTTATCTAACTGAGTAACTTCAAATAATCGCTCTAATCTATCTTCATTTGATAAATCCCAAATTTCACTAGCATCATCTTCATAAAGTAATACCATCAACCCTTTCGTCAACATATACTTTAGGGGGTAATTTGTTTTTTCGTGTATTGCTGATACAATTGCTTTATCAGAATTGCTTTCCCTTTTTAGCTTTAATAACCTAGAAGCATCTAACATATTAATCAATTCTGAAGAACGCTTTGTTTTTCCTTTTTTATCAACACCTTCATAAATTGCCATACAATAGTTCTCCTCATTTTGCACATAGTACTCTCGTTTATGAGGGTGCTTAGATTCATCTTTAATAGCATGATTTTTAAATTCCAACAAAGGGTTTTTTACAAATTCAGCAAATACTCTCACCTTGTGAATAGGTATCTGCTTCTCCTCATTCATCCAAACCATAGCTCCACTCTCCAAAACATAAGAATCTTTAACAGCTTTTAATACTTTTGCTGTTATTGCATCTTTTACTTTGCTTTTTACTGTTTCATCAACAATTTTTTCTACGTCTGTTTTCTTAAGACCATCCAAAGGTTTTCTTACCACATATTTTACAACCCCATTACCTTCTTTATCTTTTGCAAAAGCCCTATTATTTTCAGTATCTTGCTGTAGAATTGCCCCATAAAAAGTGTCATTATGTAAAGACCCTCGTATAGTATCTCCTTGTTGGTATTTAGGGATTTTATAAGTCACATTACCATTTTTTTCAACTTTATAATAGTCTTTTCCTTCTTTTTTGTTTTTAAATCTAATAGGTAGTTGTTCTATAGTTGAGTATTGTATTTTTCCACGTTTTCTCTGTTTCTTTTTGCTCTGAATAGGCACTTTATCTTTATGAGTATGCACAATTAACACGTCTTTATGTATGTTCAACACGTCTTTAGTAAAGTTTTTCCAAGGTTTACTTTTTGCCAACTTAACTTTCGCATCTTTAAATTTGGAGTGTTCTTCTAATCCCCATGCATGTGCTAATATATCATATTTAGGTTTGGTCATGCAAGCTATGGTTATAGCGTCAATACAGTGGTGGATATGGTTCGTTCTATCTTTCTTTTCTAACCCATTTTCATCAATCGTTGTTTGCTTTACTCCCCATGCTTTTTTAAATTGATCAACCATTGTTCCTTTTACTGTATATACACTTTTAAAGTACGATTTTAAATACTGTTGAGCGTATTTAGTTATGATTCCAATATCGACTATTTGACTGTTTTTAAAACCAGGTTTAATTTCTTCTTTTTCAAATCTGCTATATTTCCCTTTCCAATAATCATGTTCCAGTTTGAGAAAATGTCTTTTTTGAATTATTTTATCTTTTGCATCCTTATCAGTGGCAGATTTTGAAGCCTTTACCAATCCTCTTATATCTTCTTCTAGCTTTTCATACCTTCGTTTCCAATGTGTGATTCGAGCCAATACCTCTGTGTGATTCGAAAGTTCAAATGGTATTCTATTTTTCTTTATATCTCTATTAAACCTGGCATCACACAGGGTTTTATTCATCTGTGAATCGTCAATAGAAACACTTCTAGGGATGGTATGTTCGATGTCAAACTTCGTTTTTGTTCCTAAAAAGCTAGACAACGAAATTGTTTTACCAGTGTATAAACAAATATGATTTTGTTCATCCCATAGTTTAAATTTCAAAACATCTTCT
>CAMZLL010000214.1 GCA_947311505.1 uncultured Cryomorphaceae bacterium | reverse complement strand
ATAATAGTCCTAAGCTTATTAGTAGAGCTACTTTTAGTATTTTTTTCATTTTTTCTCCCTTTTTATTGATTCCAATTTGGTTCGGTGTTTCCTGTTCCCCAACCTTGACTAAAATACAAATGCTCTGTTACTTTTGAGACATCCCATAAGCTTAAATCATGGTTTGAAAAAGCAGAAGCATTGCGAAGCATCCACCATATTTGAGTAACACTTGAAGTATCCCATTGACTTATATCTTGATTGAATGTTTCAGCAGAATTAAACATAGCGTACAGGTATGTTACTTTGGATGTATCCCATTGGCTTATATCTTGATTGAATAATTTAGCCAATTGAAACATTCCTGACATATCTGTTACATTAGAAGTATTCCAATTACCTATATCTTGATTAAAATTTTCAGCAAAACTAAACATGGAAGACATAGTTGTTACATTAGAAGTATCCCAATTACCTATATTTTGATTAAAACTAGATGCTCCTTCAAACATCTTCCACATTTGACCAACATTGGAAGTATCCCAATCTCCTATATCTTGATTAAAGCTAGATGCTCCTTTAAACATATATCCTAAACGAGTAATATTAGAAATATTCCAATCTCCTATATCTTGATTAAAACTAGATGCCCCTTCAAACATACTCTGTAAAAATGTTACTTTAGATAAGTCAGGTTTATCAGAAGCCTGTCCTGCTAATTGTGTACAACCTTCAAATGATGACCAAAAGGATAACCATTCTATCTTTCCCCACTGTTCAATAGATAAAATTTTATTTGCATCACTCATAAATTTGTTCTCATAGTCATCATATTCAATAAATGAAATAGTGGGAAATTCCCCTAATATTTTAACTGTATATATACCAACCCTATCATAGGTATGAGTAATATCGCCATTAACTGCTTCATCTACGCTACCATCTCCCCAATCAACACTATAATTATAAAAATAATTGTGATTAGTAGGAATAGTTATTTGATTATTATTAGATGTTCCATTATTATCAGTCTTCCAAGTAGTAATAAAGTAGTCACTTTCCAAAACCTCTGCTATCTCTTTAACATCTAAAATGGTTATGGTAATCGTTTCATATACGAAGGGCCACCTTTCCCATCTTGATATACCATGTGGTAAATGGTTCGTTTGTCTCCTTTTTTCCAAACTCCAATATGGATAATTCCTTTTCCTACGAACTTCTTATCCGATATTCTAGAAACCATCATTTTACCAGTTTTAAAGAAAATAATAATATCATCAATCTCCGAACAATCAGAAATAAACTCGTCTTTTCGGAGTGACCACCCAAAGAATCCTTCTTCTCTATTTACGTATAATTTCTTATTAGAAACGATTACTTTTTTAGCTGAAATACTGTCAAATGCTCGTATCTCTGTTTTTCGTTCTCTACCTTCAGAATACTTATCTTTCAAGTCTCTAAAATAATCTACCGCAAACTGTATCAAGTTGTCTAAGTGATCTTTAATCACCTTCATTTGATCTTCTACTTTAGCTATCTGATCATCTGCTTTAAAACTATCAAATTTAGAAATTCGCTTAATTTTTATTTCAGTAAGTCGAATTAAATCTTCTTCTTTTACTTCTCTTTTTAAATGTTTGATATGAGGTTTTAATCCTTCATCAATTGCTCGAAGTACTCCTTCCCAAGTTTCTTCTTCTTCTATATCCCTATAGATTCTTTTCTCTATAAATATACGTTCCAAAGAGTACCAATGCCATTGATTTTCTAACTCCCCTAATTTGATTTTTAGTTCTAATTCTAATAAACCTACTGTTCTGTCTGTAGAAAGTTTTAGCATCTTAGATGCTCCTATAAACTGTGGTTTGTTGTTTTCTATAACTACTGCATTTGGAGAAATAGAAATCTCACATTTGGTAAATGCGTATAGGGCATCTATAGACTTATCTGGCGAAACTCCAGGGGCAAGGTGAATTATAATTTCGGCATTTGCTGCCGTATTATCTTCTATTTTTTTAATTTTAATTTTCCCCTTTTCATTTGCTTTCACAATAGAATCCATTAGGGTATCGGTAGTAGTTGAAAATGGAATTTCGTCTATTCGAAGTGTCTTTTTATCTACTTTTATGATGTTTGCTCTCACCCTGACTTTTCCACCTCTTAGACCATCGTTATAGTGTGAGAAATCGGCTTTTCCTCCGTGTGGAAAATCTGGAAATATTTCGACTTTTCTTCCTCTTAAATAATCTATGGAGGCATCAATTAATTCTATAAAGTTGTGCGGCAGCATCTTACAAGCCAATCCAACAGCAATGCCTTCTGCTCCTTGTGCAAGCAATAATGGAAATTTTACTGGAAGATGCACCGGCTCGTTATTTCTACCGTCATAAGACTTGGTCCATTCGGTTGTTTTAGGGTTAAAAACTACATGATTACCAAATTTAGTAAGACGAGCTTCTATGTATCTTGGAGCTGCCGCACCATCACCTGTAAGGGTGTTTCCCCAGTTACCTTGACAATCTATCAACAAGTCTTTTTGTCCTATTTGTACCATTGCATCACCAATGGATGCATCTCCGTGCGGATGGTATTTCATGGTGTTACCTATAATGTTGGCAACCTTGTTGTATCTACCATCATCTAATTCTTTAAGCGAGTGCAAAATCCTTCTTTGCACGGGTTTTAGCCCATCTGCTAAGGCAGGCACAGCACGTTCTAATATCACATAAGATGCATAATCTAAAAACCACTCTCGATACATTCCTGATAAAGGAATAACGTTGTCGTCTTCTCCAAAATCATCATTTTCAAGATCGTCAAACTCTTCTTCGTTGTATTCTTCGTCTGCCATGCTTATTTCTTATCTTCGTCTATTAATTTCTCCTCCACTTTCAGGTTATCAATTATGAACTCCTGTCTATCGGGAGTATTCTTACCCATATAAAAGGTCAAAATATCTTCTATGGATTGATCTTTATCCAATACTACTTGCTCCAATCGTATGTCTTCGCCTATAAAGTGCTTAAACTCATCAGGTGAAATCTCCCCCAAACCTTTAAACCTGGTTATTTCTGGGTTTTTACCCAAATCAGCCATTGCTTGTTTTCGTTCTTCTTCTGAGTAGCAATAGCGGGTTTCTTTTTTATTTCGAACTCTAAATAATGGGGTTTGCAAAATATATACATGTCCTTTCTTTATTAAATCAGGAAAAAACTGCAAAAAGAAGGTCAGCAAAAGAAGTCTAATATGCATTCCATCAACATCGGCATCGGTTGCTACTATTATTTTGTTGTACCGAAGGTCGTCCATATCATCTTCGATATTCAATGCGGCTTGCACCAAGTTAAATTCTTCATTCTCATAAACAATCTTCTTGGTCAATCCAAAACTATTCAATGGTTTACCTCGCAAACTGAACACAGCTTGTGTAGCTACATCTCTAGACTTGGTAATCGATCCACTTGCAGAATCTCCCTCTGTTATAAATATAGACGTTTCTTCTCGTCTTTCGTTCTTTAAGTCATTGAAGTGGATTTTACAATCTCTTAATTTCTTGTTATGCAAATTGGCTTTCTTAGCTCTCGATTTGGCTAATTTACGAATACCGGAAAGCTCTTTTCGTTCTTTTTCAGATTGTTTAATTTTCTTTTCTAAGTCGCCTGCTATTTCAGGATGCTTGTGCAAGAAATTATCTAGCTTTTCTTTCAAGAAGTCCATTATAAAAGCACGAACAGACTTTCCTCCACTTTCTATTTCTAATGATCCCAATTTTGTTTTTGTTTGGGATTCAAAAACGGGTTCCATTACTTTTATACTTACTGCTGCCACTATAGATTGGCGGATATCTACAGGCTCATATTTACCAAAAAAATCTTTTATAACTTTAGCAATAGCTTCTCTAAAAGCAGATTGATGTGTACCACCTTGCGTGGTGTGTTGCCCGTTTACAAATGAAGAATAATCTTCTCCATAGCTACGAGCATGCGTAAAAGCAACCTCTATATCTTCACCTTCAAGATGAATAATTGGATATAGCGGATCGCCATCCATATTGTTTTCTAACAAGTCTTGAAGTCCATTCTTGGATAATAATCGCTTGCTATTGAAATGTATTGTCAGCCCCCTATTTAGGTAACAATAATTCCAAAGCATCCGTTCTATAAAATTCGTTTTAAAATTGTAATTCTTAAATATTTCTGCATCTGGAATAAACTTCACATACGTTCCATTTTCTCTATCTGTTGCTTCTAAATCATACTCTTTGGTAATCTCTCCTCTACAAAAATCTACTCTCTTACATTTCCCATCTCGGTACGATTCTACTTGAAAAAGGGAAGACAATGCATTGACCGCCTTTGTTCCTACTCCATTTAATCCAACAGATTTCTTAAATGCTTTGGAATCATATTTACCACCGGTATTCATTTTAGATACTACATCTACAACTTTCCCTAAGGGAATTCCCCTACCAAAATCTCGAACTTTTACAACTCCTTCATTCACTTTGATACGCACCTTACGACCATTGCCCATTACAAATTCATCGATAGAGTTATCAACCACTTCTTTGATTAGGATATAAATTCCATCATCGGCAGCTTTTCCATCGCCAAGCTTACCGATATACATACCTGGACGCATTCTTATATGCTCTTTCCAATCGAGGGAGCGTATATTGTCTTCGGTATATTCTACTTTATCTTCAGCCATTTTTTGTTATTGTTATTGATGATATAATGAATCCGCTACTAAAGTACAAAATAACTCAATGCCTAACTCTTTACAAGCACCATAATTATCAACACCATATAGTTCGTCAGGTTTTTTTATTACATTTATACAAAAATAACATTGAATAATGAAGTATCAATTTAGACCGGCATCAAACAAAGACTTAACTTCAATTTGGCAAATTATCCAAGATGCTATTCAAAGCCGGAAAGAAGATGGTAGTAACCAATGGCAAGACGGCTACCCGAATCTTGCTATTTTACAAAATGATATTGACCAAAACGTTGGGTATGTTTTAGCTTCAAATACTACTATTATTGGCTACTGTGCTTTATTCATCAATGGTGAGCCGGAGTATGACAATCTTGAAGGCAAATGGTTGACCCATTCGGATTATGTGGTTTTTCATCGTTTAGCAATTTCTAAACAGCATCTAAGACAAGGAAATGCTAAACGAATATTGAAATACATCGAAAATTTTGCTATTTCTAAATCAATAAAGAGTATTAAAGCTGATACAAATCATGACAATACCGCAATGCTTAAACTTTTTAAAATGCTTGATTATCAGTTTTGCGGTATCGTACATTACAATGGTTTCCCAAGAAATGCCTACGAAAAAGTGAATTATTTTTAAAAAAAATGTAATTACAGCTCATTATGAAAATAATTTTTGTTTTTTTTTGCCTCTTAACAAATAAAAAAAACACTAATTATGAATGATATAGATTTAACCCGAAAAATTCATCATTTACAAGGTGAAATTGGATGTAAAGTGTTATCTTTATTGTGTTTATCAAAGATAAGTTACACTTTAAAAATAACCCAATTTTGAGTACTAAAGAAATATTATTT
>CAMZLL010000213.1 GCA_947311505.1 uncultured Cryomorphaceae bacterium | reverse complement strand
ATGGCATCTTGTTCGTTCATATTCAGATGATGGATTTCAAGAAGCAACTTTTTTAAGGGTCTGTACTTAAACTTTTTTCCTTTTACCCCTCCAAACTGATCTGCATAACCATCTGTAAAAAGATAGAAAATATCGCCCTTTTGCGTACTAATTTCCACTTGACTAAAAGGTTTCATATCTTGATACAACCCTATGGGTTGCTTATCTCCCTTATACTCAACTAGTGATTTTTCAGCACCAATGACACTGCTTTTATCATGACGTTGTTCTTCGGTAATATTACTAGTATTAGTAACCACCCAAAGTGGATTACCAGCACCAGAAAAGACAACCTTATTATCAGACACAGAACACAAAGCGATATCCATTCCATCTTTAATATCTTCTCCACTTTTAGCAAAAGTTTCTATGACCAATTCTCGTGTTTTATCTAGAATACGGGCAGGCTCAGTTATTCCAAACTCCTTAACCGATCTATTTAAAGCGCTAGAACACACAATGCTAACCATAGCACCCGGAATACCATGCCCCGTACAATCAGCAGCAGCAATATAAGAAGTATCGGCAATACGCTCAAACCAGTAAAAGTCACCACTTACAACATCTTTTGGCAGAAACAATACAAATCCTGGAGCTAAAAACTCGCTTAATGCTTCAAACGAAGGGAGGATTGCCGTTTGTAATCGTTTAGCATAATTAATACTATCTTTTATTTCACTATGAGTTTCCTCTAGCAATAAATGCTGGTTAGTAATTTCTTGTTTTTGCTTTTCTGTGGTCTCATTCTGTTTGGCAATTATATTTTTTTGATTATTAGTAATTCGAAACCTATTATACATAAAAACTCCGAACAAAGCGACCAAACCTAAACCGATATATAAGAACCATTGTTTACTTTTTTGCTGTGCTATTATTAATTCTTGTTTTTCTGCTTCTGCCTGTTGTTTTAGATATTCTTCTTGCCGTACTAAGCTATCAGAAAGCATTTTTTTATCGTATTCCTGTTTTGCTTTTAGCTTAATAGTAGCGCTTAAAGCTTTTTGACTATTTATACTATCGTTCATAGTCACGTAAACTTCATGCATTAACAAGGCTTTATCTATTTCCCCTCGCTCCTTATACAATCCATAAAGAGCTAACGATGAATTCTTTAACGCTTCAACATGTCCAATCTGCTCTGACAAGTGATAACTTTTCTGGGAAAAAGAGACAGCCTTAGAAATGTTTCCTAGCTTATAATATAAGTCACCTAAGTTATTATAAACTCTTGACAATTGTAGTTTATTATTCAAAACCAAATTAATGTCAAGCGCCCATTTAAAGTATTTTTCGGCTAAATTCAATTGTTTTTTTTCTTGATAAAAATCTCCAAGAGCGCTATAAGACAGTGCTAAACCGGCACTATCTCCAATTTCTCTTCTAATATTAAGAGCTTCCTCAACAAAAACAATCCCCTTGGATGGGTTATTATTCTTAATATAAAAAACGCCTATATTACTTTTAGTATTTGCGATTGATTTTTTATCCCCCAGTTCCTGTCTCAGTTCCAAAGCTTTAAACAAATAATATAAAGCTTGTTTTTTATCACCTTGCGCCTCATATATGTAGCCTATATTGTTGTAAGAATTTGCAATATTTTCTTTATCACCTAATTCAATTCTAATTTCTAAAGATTTTACAAAATACTCAAGAGCTCGTGAAACATCCCCTTGATTATGTATCAAATAACCCAACCAACCATAAGCCTCACTCTTACCGTACCTATTGTTTCTTCTAACAGAAAATCTTTCTAATTCCGTACAAACATCAATAGCTCTTAATGGCTCTTGTATATAATAGATTTCAGCAAGATCAGTATATGCTTTTACGATAGCACTATCATTGGCTAAATCAGAATTTACAACCAACCAAAGACTATCCTCCTTGCGTAATTCTTCTTCGGAATATTCTTGCGAGAAGACAAAAGTCCAGCCCAAAAAGAGAATGGCAAATGTTATAAATCTGTTCATCATAAAAAAGCACTTAATTATTATTTAACAAAACTACAAATTAAAAACTACTATGATTCTTAATACAAAAGATATTCCCTACTTTTGAAATCAAATAAATATCCGATGAAAATTTTTGTGGAACAAATCATTGTTAGAGATTCGATTCTTATCTATTCTAACTTTGCAAAATACACCGACTCAGCAGATGAAGAAGGTGCCGATTACGAGTATGATTTCGAATCATTATACGCCAATACAGATGGTATAATGGAAACCGTCATTAGACTCTACGGAACCAATGGATTAATCACTTTAATAAAAGAATTCTCTACAGGAAAACCTTTTGATTATGATTTTGATGTCATAGAATTTGAGGAAAACTCTCCTCTAAGGGAATTGATTTCTAAATTAGAAACAGCTAATCCAACTTCTGATTTTGTTATTGACAACACTTTGCATCCCACAGATATAGAGCAAACAATTTCTGAACGTTCGGCATTGCAACCTTCGGATTCTATATTTTTACTAACGGGTATGTTTGATAGTTTAGACACCAACGAAGATCTAAATGTTATGAAAATGCTTGGCTCTTCCAAAAACAATATTGATTCTGAAACATTGGATTTTTGTTTAAATTACATTGCAGAAATAGGATATAACTTTACCCAGAAAGATGTGATAAATGCTTTTTCGTTTGACCTTGGCGGAGCTGAAAAAATACTCTTAGTTGGTAAATACAACTTCTACGGACTAACCCTAGTTAATGATCAAATAGTATTGGACTTTCCGGATAACGAGCAACAAGAAAAAATGCACTTATTATTTCAAAAATACTTACACATCATCAAGGCTACCAAGATGAAAACAAAAGTTCTTTTTGAAATTGGCTACAATGAAGTTGCTAAAAGAGAAAACAATAAAGACTTAACAGATTTATATGTACTATTTGACGTACTGAATGAAAAGTTTATTTCTAAAGAACCTCGGCTTACTATATGATGAATCCAAATATATCGATAGCAGACTTGAACGCTACCAATAAAGACACCTTGATGGAAAGTTTAGGTATTGAATATACAGAAGTTGGCACGGATTATCTGTGTGCCAAAATGCCTGTTGACACTCGCACATTTCAACCGATGGGACTCCTTCATGGTGGAGCAAATGTAGCCTTAGCAGAAACTATAGGCAGCATCGGATCTCACATTACGATAAACGACACTACACATTATGTGGTTTGCAGCAATATCAATGCAAACCATATCCGATCTGCAACAAAAGGCTATGTATATGGCAAAGGAACTGTAGTACATCAAGGAAGATCTACCCATGTTTGGTCTGTGGAAATAAAAGATGATGCAGGAAAATTACTTTCGGTGGCTAGACTTACTATGATGATTATTGCAAAAAAATGAAAGGAGTTCTTATTTATTCACTTCCAAACTCTACTGAGATTATTCGTAAAAATGGAACTTGGTTAAAACGAACCGAGCAAGAAATTAGAAACGTCACTACTGAATTGCAGTTTGTAATTTCTAACTTTGAAAAATCGAGTTGGTTTGTTTTTGAAGAGAACAGAGGTAAAACGGAAACTTCAATAGAACTCTCTGCACACTCCAGTTCTGCTCAAATTTCTAAAGACATTTATCTTGAAAAAGTGAATCATTTCAAAACATTTTGCAAACAACAAGCAACCAGAAAAATTGTATTAAGCAGAACGAAATGGACTAAAAAAAAGATTGAAAATCCAACTGAAATAGTTGATAAATTAACACAAAAACATCCTACTGCTTTTACGTATTTGGTTTCTTCCCCATTATTTGGATGCTGGATAGGTGCCACTCCCGAAACGCTACTTAGAGGCTCAAACAAGCGTTGCGAAACTATGGCGTTAGCAGGAAGTAGAAACATCAACAATTCGTTTGAATGGACAGAGAAGGAGACTACAGAACAAAAGATTGTAGCCCGATACATTGAACACATTCTAACAGAAAAAAAAATCACACATTCACAATCGGAAGTAGAAATAGCTCAGGCAGGAAACATTGAACACCTTAAAACAACTTTCCAAATTGAGAATGTTCCTAATCTTTTTTCTTTAGCAACAGCATTGCACCCCACTCCCGCAGTGAGTGGACTACCAAAAGAGGAAGCAATCAAATTCATAGAAGCAAATGAAGACTACAACAGGAGTATATATACCGGAATTATAGGTTTAATTGATCAAAAAAATACGCATTTATTCGTCAATTTACGTTGTGCACAATTGTTTTCAAATGGGATTTTAAACTATGTAGGCGGAGGAATCACCCAAGACTCTTTGCCCGAAAAAGAATGGGATGAAACTGAGTTTAAATCATTAACTTTGCTGAATGTAGTGATGCGGGAATAAATATTAGATTATAGACTTAAAGATTCAAGACTTAAAATCCTAATATTGAAAGACAAATACTTTGTTAAAAACAAAAAATGATAAGCGTAAAAAAACTAACATATAAATATAAAGCGAGTAATGGAATATCATTTCCTGATTTTTCGTTTGAGCAAGGCGATCAAGCACTCATATTGGGGCAAAGTGGCTGTGGAAAAACTACATTGATGCATTTGCTATCGGGTTTATTGAAACCTCAATCAGGGACAATTAGCATCAATCAAAAAGACATAAGCAAAATTTCAAGAGGAGAAATGGATCACTTTAGAGGTCAAAATATTGGAATCATATTTCAAACACCACATTTTATTGAAGCCTTAAATGTATTAGAAAATTTACAAATTACGCAGACGCTAGCTGGAAATGCAATTGATAAAAACCGAATACAAACCACGCTTGATGATTTGGGAATAGTGCACAAAATAAAATCAAAAGTAAAGGAACTGAGCCAAGGAGAAAAGCAACGTGTATCTATTGCTCGTGCCTTAATCAATAGACCATCTATTATACTAGCAGATGAACCTACTTCTGCATTGGACGACCAAAACTGCAATGCTGTAATTGAGTTATTGAAACAACAAGCTCAAAAAAACAATGCGACTCTATTAATCGTAACGCACGACAACAGATTGAATGCTGTATTCACCAAAAAACTGATCCTTTCATGAATTTATTTAAACTAAGTTGGAAAAACATCGTTTACCGACCGCTATCATCTGGGCTTAGCGTGTTGCTTCTCGCATCTGGTATTGCAATTATTCTAATCACATTATTGACTACCAAACAACTGGATGATAAATTTGAGAACAATGTAAAAGACATCGACTTTGTAGTAACTGCAAAAGGAAGTAGATTGCAGGCATTGTTATGTAATATTTTTCAAGTAGATACACCTACTGGAAATATCAGTTGGGCTAAATCCAACTCCATAAAGATGTATCCGATGGTGGACAAAGCCATTCCACTATCAATTGGCGACAATTATCAAACCTACAGAATTGTTGGCACTACACCTGATTACATTGATTTATTTCATGGCAAAATTAGTGAAGGAGAAATCTGGTCTAAACCAATGGAAGTAGTACTTGGAGAAGGTGTGGCAACCAAACTCAATCTTAAAATCGGAACTGAGTTTGCAGGAGGTCACGGACTGGGCGAATCCACACATTCGCACGATGATATCCTATATAAAGTAGTCGGAATATTGGAACGTAGTAATACGGTTTTGGATAATTTACTACTTACATCCTTAGAAAGTGTTTGGGTGGTACATGCAGGAGAATCGCACCAAGCAAAAGGATCTTTAGAAGTAAAACGTTTAGATGATTCTACTTCCAAAGAAAGTATAATGACGCTTGATGAATTTAAAAGACAAGATTCTTTGGACAACATTGCTATTGAAAAATCAGCAGCAGAAAACCATGACGAACACGCACACCAAGACCATCACGATCATTCGGGGCACGACCATGGCATTCATAAGAAAATTGTAAATTTCGATTCTATTCTCAAAACCATTTCCCCACTTGATAGAGAGGTAACAGGATTGCTTGTAAAAGTAAAAGAAGGAGCTAAAGCCAAAATTTCCACTTCTGCCTACATCAACAAAATGAAAGATATGATGGGAGCAGATGTAGCCATAGAAATGCAACAACTCAAACAATTAATGGCTCCCGCTACCGGCATTATGGAAATGCTCGCCTATGTAATTATGACAATAGCAGGCATCAGTATGTTTATAGCCATGTTTAACTCTTTGAAAGATCGGCAATATGAAATTTCTTTGATGCGTGTTCTAGGTGCTAGTGCCACAAAAGTATTTGCATCGATACTCATAGAAGGTCTATATATTGCCCTTATTGGATTTGGCGTAGGTTGGTTGTTTAGTCATCTCGGAATGCAAGTTTTTTCGAGTTATTTAACCGAACAATACCACTATGATTTTTCTGGTTGGGTATTTATCAAAGAGGAAGTTTATTTGCTTGTTGGTGCTATTCTTATTGGCATAGTTTCTGCTATTTACCCTGCATACAAAGCGTATTCGGTAGATTTATCAAAAACGCTTTCAAAATAACAGCTCTCCGTAATATTTTATGTAATTTTACATTTAATAACAAGGCATAATTAATCACAAGAAATGAAAGGATTTACAATAGCACTCGTGGCATTATTTATAGGATTATCAAGCGTAGCAAAAGCGCAAACGGTAATCACTTGGGAAGTATTAAAAGATGTAGAATTTGTAGAAGTTTGGTCAGAAGAATTTCAAGCCATATACAACGTCCCTAAGTTTGGAAAAAAGATAAAATCATTAGATGGTAAGAAAATCCAAATCAGAGGATATATAATCCCTGTGGATATACTTGCTGATTACTATGTGCTTTCTGCCAATCCGTATTCTAGTTGTTTTTTCTGTGGTCAAGCAGGACCAGAATCGGTTATGGAGATACAATTTGCCCATCAAGAATCTGGTTTGAGAATGGATAAAATTATTACTGTACAAGGGAAACTTAGGTTAAATGCAGATGATATTGTACAATTGAACTATGTACTTGAAGATGCTAAGGTTGTTGAGTAAGTTTATTTGTTTCTCGTAAAGTGTCTTTCTATCTTGGTATTGATTTATTATAATTATTACAAGATTAGTTTCACTATGTAATTAGTTTTTGGCTTTTTATTTTTAACTTCTTAAAACACAAGCCTTAGTAACAAACATAAATCACTTGAGGGGAAGAATATAATAATCAAAAGCTAGTCCTACTCTACATCCCCTAAATGCAAAGTTCGCATTTTAGATGCTACTTCTTGGTGTAAAAAAAACAGGAGCAACTTATTGAATTACTCCTGTTTTCTAATTATCCCATTACCTTCTTAATACTAGCAACCATTTTCGCTCCAAAATCAGCTCGTTCTGCTTCTGACCAATTTGCTTTGATTCCTAGAGAAATTAACCTTCCAATTACCTCGTTAGATTTTGGTAATTCTAAACTAGAATAATCTTGTGGTGCTCCTAAGTGATGAATCGCCATCTTAAATGGCATTCTCAATTCCTTGATGTGATCCCATTGGTTGATAAAGTGATACATATTGGTGTACCAATAGTTAAAACCTGCTATGCCATCTTCTGCAAACTGCGCCATTACCTTTTGAGATAATTCTGTAGTAGGCATAAAGAAGTTTAAGAATGTAGCCGAATCTCCTTCTGGGTCTTCCATTCTGCGGAATGTTATTCCTTCAATTTCTGAAAGCAAGTTTTTCAAGTAGGCTTTATTGGCTTTATTGTTATCCAAAATCGTATTTATTTTTTTCATTTGCGCTAGACCAACGGCAGCATTCAATTCAGATATTCTGTAGTTAGTTCCGAAAATAGGATGCTCCTCCATTCCTCTATTATCGCCAACATGACTATGCCCATGATCCGAAATCTGATGCATTATATCATAGGTAGATTCACTATCTGTGATACACAACCCGCCTTCTCCAGCTGTTGTTACTTTGAAGAAATCAAAAGAAAACGCTCCTGACGCACCAAACAAACCAACTGACTTACCTTTATAAAAAGCTCCTAACGCTTGACCTGCATCTTCTACCAAAATCAAATCGTGCTTTTTACAAACCTCCATTATGCTTTCCATATCTGCTGCTGCTCCACACATATGCACCAAACAAACCGCTCTCGTTTCTTCTGTTATCACTGCTTCGATAGATGCTCCTGTAAGACACAGCGACTCATCTACCTCTGCAAACACTGGCAAAGCGCCCTGCCAAAGTACAGCCTCAATGGTTGCTAAATAAGTAAATGGAGTACACACTACGTGATCTCCAAAACCTATCCCCGCAGATGCTAACGCAGTAGTAACTGCTGTAGATCCACTAGACACCATATGTGCGTGCTTAGCTCCGGTAAATTTTTTTGCTTCGGTTTCCAGTTCTTTTGCTTTCCAAATACCTTCTCTTAGGTGTTCGTGATTGTATCTAAATAAGCATCCTGTTTCCAAGACCTCCATTACACTTTTTTTCTCTTCTTCTCCGTACAAGTCAAATCCTGCCATTGTTCTTTTTTTTTAATTTAGTTAATTTATATTCTTATTCCTACGATACAAATATCATCTATTTGTTCGTGTTCATCTCCCATCCAATTGATGATATTATTGCTCAACAACTTTTGCTGTTCTTCCATCGGTTTATTATGAATTTCGATTAAGTAATTTTTTAATATTTTTGTTTTAAATTTCTTACCCTTAGGTCCTCCAAATTGATCTGGATAACCATCGGTAGTCATATAGAAGCAATCTCCTTTTTTGATTTCTATTTCTGTAAGGTCAAATACTTGATCCATTGGTGTAAAGCCTGCTATTGCGACTTTGGTAGCTTTATAATCGGTCAATTTATTATCTCGTATTAAGAATAGTCCATTATGGGCTCCAGAAAATTTCAACACATTTCGTTCCCAATCTATAGATACAATGGCTACATCCATTCCGTCTCTCGTGGCATCGTCTTCTAATTCGTTTTGCTTCAATGCTTTCTTGATGCCTCTGTTTACAATACTCAATATTTTAGCAGGATTGGTATTCCCTTTTTCCAATACAGCTTGATTTAGTTTATCACTACCCACCATGCTCATAAATGCTCCGGGCACACCATGCCCTGTACAATCTGCACAGACAAATATACTGTGTTGATCTCTATGTGCAAACCAATAAAAATCTCCACTTACAATGTCTTTGGGTCTAAATAATACAAAGTATTCTGAAATATGATTGGCAATATCTTCAGGGAGTGGCAAGATAGCCTCTTGAATACGTTGCGCATAATTTATACTATCCGTAATCTCTTGTTTTTGCTCTGCTATCTCCGTATAACTATGTTCTAAGGCATCGTTCTTTTTTTGAATTTCAGCGGTTCGTTCTTCTACTATTCCTTCCAGTCGAATATTTTGAGCTTTAAGCCGTTTTTGACCGATAACAATAGCCAAATAGACAATGAGTAAAAATGCTAAAACATAAAATAAATAAGCCCAAAATGTTCGATACCAAGGCTTATCAACAGTAAAATGAAACTGTTTTACTTGGCTTTCATTACCAAAGACATCTTTTGCTTTTATTTCCAAGATATATGCTCCTTCATGTAGGTTTTTAAACTCTCTATGTCTTGAAAACGACCAGCTACTCCAATTGTCGTCATCGCCAACTAGCCGCCAACTATACTGAGGATTCTTATCATTATGAATGGTAGAAGATGCAAAATCAAAAAGAATTTTATTTCGTTTATAAGGAATCGTATAGTTCTTTAGAAATTCTCCATACGTACCGATTATAACCGAATCATTATACACTATCTCTCTGAAATTGATAGACACT
>CAMZLL010000212.1 GCA_947311505.1 uncultured Cryomorphaceae bacterium | reverse complement strand
CTTAAAAACAAAAATCACCCACCAACAGAAGTTGATGGGTGACAAAAAACATTGCTTATGAAAGCAATTATTTAACTACCCCTGCCACAAAGATACGATCACTTTTATTATGTGCAAGAGTTATTCGCTTAACAATGGAATAAACTCTGCAAAACTAGATATTGGTTCGATTTTTCTATTTTCTTAGCCTCATAAGTTATTGCAGCATGAATTAATATAAAACAGTTCAATAAATCATTTTGTACTCACAGTTTTTACGTTAAAAACACTCGTCAAATCTGCTCTTTTTTCTTTAAACTTGTAAAAACAATTCAAATTAATTTTAGACAATTTTATATGCGATAATGGAATTATAGGAGGAGTAATTTTATGATCAAATAACAAATCAAATAACTCTATGAAAACTATAAGATTTAACATGAGTAATAAAAGCGCTTAAAAACAAAAATCACCCACCAACAGAAGTTGATGGGTGACAAAAAACATTGCTTATGAAAGCAATTATTTAACTACCCCTGACACAAAGATACAATCACTTTTAATATGTGCAAGAGTTATTCGCTTAACAATGGAATAAACTCTGCAAAACTAGATATTGGTTCGATAATGGTTTTAAGACCGTTTCAGAGGTTCCTATTTTGAGCAATTCCAACTTAGAATTGTTATTATTTGACTTTTAAATGAACGAAGGGTACTATCATTTCTTCTAGGGAGATGCCACCATGTTGAAATGTGTTTTTGTAGTAGTTCATGTAGTAGTTATAGTTGTTTGGATATACAAAAAACTTTGCCCCTTTGGCAAATACGTAGCTAGAACTGAGGTTTATGGCGGGCAACTGAGCATCTATTGGTTTTTTTACTGCCAACACATCTTTATCTTTATAGCTTAGGTTTTTTCCTTGCTTGTACCTCAAGTTAGTTGTTGTATTTTTGTCTCCCACAAGCTTGCTTGGTTCATCTACTTTTATGGTGCCATGGTCTGTGGTAATAACTACATCGTGTCCGCTGGCAGCTATGAGTTTAAACATGTCGTTAAGTGGAGAATGATTGAACCAACTCATAGTGAGCGATCTATATGCTGCATCGTCATCTGCAAGTTCTCGTATTACTTCCATATCTGTTCTGGCATGTGAGAGCATGTCCACAAAGTTATAAACGATAACGTTGAGATCGTTGGTCATTAAATTGGAAAAATTATCAACTAATTTTTTACCTTTATTCAGATTGGTGATTTTGTTATATGAAAATTTTCCTTCAAAACCATTTCGCTTTAGGTTTGCAGCTAAGAAATCTTCTTCAAACATGTTTTTCCCGCCTTCTTCGTCATCATTTTTCCATTTTTCGGGAAATCTTCGGGCAATTTCTGCCGGCATAAGACCAGCAAATAGAGCGTTACGAGCATATTGTGTTGCCGTAGGTAGTATGGCGTAAAAAGATTCTTCAGTTTCTATTCTGAATTTATCTTGCAATATAGTAGAGAGCATTTTCCACTGATCCATCCTTAAGTTGTCAATGACCATTAAGAATACAGGTTTTGACCCGAGTAATGGAAATACCTTTTTTTGTAGTATTGTGTGAGACATTATAGGCGCTTCTGGTACTCCATTTGCCCAATCTGTATAATTTTTTTCTACATATTTACAAAACAGTTCGTTTGCTTCGGTTTTTTGCATTGCTAAAATCTCTTGCATTGAAGGATCTTTGCTTTTGTCTAGCTCCAGCTCCCAATATACAAGGCGATTATAGATGTCGCTCCAACCTTTTGCATCTAATCTATCTTGCATATCCATAGATAGTTTTCTAAATTCTATTTGATAATTGGAGTTGGTCTTTTCGCTGGTGAGTCTTTTGCCGTCAACATTTTTCTTTACAGCTAATAATATTTGGTTTGGATTAACCGGTTTTATGAGGTAATCTGCTATTTTTCCGCCAATAGCTTCTTCCATGATTGATTCCTCTTCACTTTTGGTTATCATTACCACTGGCACTTTGGTAGAGGATACATTTATGCGTTCGAGGGTTTCCAAACCTGTAAGACCTGGCATATTTTCATCTAAAAAAATAATATCAAAATTATCTTCTTCCATAGCGTCTAACGCTTCGGTTCCGCTCCTTACGGGAGTTACTTCATAACCTTTATTCGTAAGAAATATGATATGTGGTTTTAGCGCATCTATTTCGTCATCTGCCCAAAGAATTTTCACCATAATGTGTCGTTTATTTGTTTGTAGAATGTTATAACGCACAAAATAGAAATCATATTGCAAAGGAGAAAAAGAAAACCGTTAAAAAAACAGAAATTGAATCTATTCAGATGAAAAAATGTTACGGAGCGTCTATTTTTTTTTGCCCCAACCGTTACTTAACCGCCTCTTCCAGAGTTCCTGCTTTCATTTGGTTGAATCTTACGGATAAGAGTGCTAGTACTTTTCTGAATGCTTCAAAAGCTTCTTCTGTTTCTTCTGATATTTTCTGCCCTTTTAGTTTGAGTATCAATTTGCCGTATAGTCCTGTAAAGAAAATTTCTAAGTTAGAAACATTGGGATTGTTGGCTACCAATCTAAAATCGGGAATGAAAAACTCTGCACGTTCAAATAGCTCTGCATATTCTTCATCTTTGTAATGCGTAATCAAGGTGTCGCTTAGGAGTGTAGCCTCTACTAATGTTTCGTTGACGGTTCTCAAGTGTCCCGAAAGTTTTATTTTTTGCAACTTCATTTTATTGCAAATGTCGGTGTACCACTTTGTGAGTTCGGCATGTTTTTCTTTGTCTAGTTTTTGAGGTGCTAAAATATGTTTTTCCACTAGGTTAATATCTAATTCACATGCTCGTACCACATCTTCTATTTGCCACATATACAAAATATATTCAGCAATATTACTTGTCTTTAATTCTGCAGAAATAAACATTGCAATTAGTTTTGTTTGTATAGCGCATAGCGCTCGTTGAGTAATACAATCATCTGATCTGTGATGTCCAACTCAGGCGCACCATACATCATTTGCCCGCCTAATGCAAAAGTAAAGATGTAGTCGTATCCTAACTCTTTGCCTATTTCTTGCATAAATGTGTTTGTTTCAATGACAAATTCATTGGTAGATTGAGCGGATTTATTTGATAGTTGTTCTTCAAGTTCCATTTGTTTCATTTGCAATTCTTGTTGCAGTTGTTGCAATTCCATGGTGCGTTGTTGGATTTCTTGCTCGCCTAATATTTTGTACTCTGCTTCTAGCTTTGCATACTTTTCTTTAAGCACCTTGTCTAGTTTCAATAGTTTGTTTTCAGAGCTTTTTAGTTTAGCTTCTAATTCGTTGCTTAGGTCTATACTAAAGTTATAATTCATTGTCATAGAATCGCTGTTTACCCAAGCTATGTTCATTCCTTTTTGAACATCCACAATGGTTGCGACCTCGGAAGAGTCCACTTCAGGTAATTGCGTTTCAACGGTGTTTTTGTGTGTTGTTTTTGTGTTGCCTCCCATAAAGTGCAAAGCAAAAAGAATAACCACAGCTATTCCTAATACTACATTTACAATTGTAAGTTTTTTAATATCCATTTTTTGTTTTTAATCTTGCTGTTTTGGGTAAATCTTCGATTGATTTAGATGATTGAGGTTTGTTATAGCGTGTTTATTTGCCTAAAAGCTACGCCAAAATCTTTCCCCATATCTACAAAGCGCATCCATACTTTTTCGAGGAATTCTTTGTTGATCATTTTTTCCATATCGTCCATTCCTGATACATCGGTAGCTTTCAATCTGAATACTTGCTCGTATTGGTCTAGTACTATCTTTACAATGTATTTATTTTCTCTTAAAAAGATACTAATATCTAATTTTGGGTGCTCTATTTTGGTAACAGTTCTCATATCGGGCACAAATATATTTAAACCAATGGTTTTGACATACTATTTTATAGCTAATTTATTTCGTGGCTGGTTGGGAATAGACAAATTTTCATAAAATGATTTTTTTGATACTATTTTTAATTTGGTTCTTCGTCAAATATGAAGGGTTAGGAATACTACCAAAATAATTTTGATGTCTGTTTTTTTTATGCGTGAGGGATAGGAACGGCATCCTCCCAAAGCTTTTTAGGGCTTTGGGAGATATAGTGGATAGCCCGACCCGTAGGGGCACGCCCAAACCTAAGGTAAAGTCCGTTATATAATTAGAGTTTTGCAACAGGTAAGCCCTTGTTTTGGCTCGTTTCTCTTTTGTCTCAGAAATTGATTTACTTGAGCCTTGAACTTAATCAAAATATAGACTTCTGCAATGACATATAGTAGCTTGACCTATTGGTATCCGCAAATTATTGAAAAACCGAAAAACCTAAATAGTGAAAATTTGTATTCAGAAGGGAGCTGAATTGCGTTGAGAGTATTACATTTGCTGCTAAATTTGATAAAAAAGTGAAAACAGGATATAGAACACATACAAACGGTGAGTTGAGAATGGCTCACGTAGGTGAAAAAGTACAGCTTTCGGGGTGGGTACAACGAACCAAAGATTTAGGAGGAATGGTATTCGTAGATCTGAGAGACCGTTATGGGTTGACCCAACTGGCGTTTAACGATGAGGTGGATGCAGAGCTTTGTGGCAAAGCTGGTAAGTTAGGAAGAGAATATGTGGTATCTATTGAAGGAATTGTAGCGGAGAGATCGAGTAAAAATACAAATATCCCTACGGGACAAATAGAGATTGTAGTAACGCAATTGAACGTGTTGAAAGAGGCTAAACTTCCACCATTTACGATAGAAGATGATACTGATGGAGGAGAAGAATTGAGAATGAAGTATCGATTCTTGGATTTGAGAAGAAATCAACCACGCAAGAATTTACTTTTGAGACACCAAATGAGTTTGGAAACACATAAGTATCTGAGCGGAGAATCTTTTATAGAAGTAGAAACACCCTATTTAATAAAATCTACACCAGAAGGGGCAAGAGATTTTGTAGTGCCAAGTAGGATGAATCCGGGTGAGTTTTATGCCTTGCCTCAATCGCCTCAAACTTTTAAGCAGTTACTTATGGTAAGTGGGTATGATAGATACTACCAAATAGTAAAATGTTTTAGAGACGAAGACCTTAGAGCAGACAGGCAGCCTGAGTTTACGCAGATAGATTGCGAGATGGCTTTCGTTGAGCAAGAAGATGTACTTAACACTTTTGAAGGGTTGATTAAGCATCTTTTTAAGTCGGTGAAAAATATAGAGTTCACAGCAGATTTCCCAAGAATGGATTATGCAGAGGCTATGAGTAGATATGGTTCTGACAAACCTGATATTCGTTTTGGTATGGAATTCAACTACATGTGCGATTATGTTAAGAACAAAGGATTCAAAATATTTGACGAAGCCGAAGCTGTTGTCGGAATTGTGGCAGAAGGATGTGCCAATTATTCAAGAAAGCAACTAGATAAATTGACCAAATGGGTACAGCGTCCAGATTGGCGCAAAAGGTTTGATATATGTAAAATGTAACGAAGATGGAACATTCAAATCTTCGGTAGATAAATTTTACGATGCAGACGCATTGACAGAGTGGGCTTCTAAAACAGGAGCAAAAGCAGGAGATTTAATCTTAGTATTGAGTGGTGATTTAGACAAAGTTCGCAAGCAAATGAATGAATTGAGATTGCACATGGGAACGGAGCTAGGATTGCGAGACCCTAAGGTTTTCAAACCACTTTGGGTATTGGATTTTCCATTGTTAGAATGGGATGAGGATTCTGAGCGTTTTCACGCAATGCACCACCCGTTTACGTCTCCTAAGAAAGAAGATTTCCACTTGATAGAAACAGACCCTGGGAAAGTAAGAGCAAACGCTTACGATCTTGCCATCAACGGTGTGGAAGTAGGCGGAGGATCTATTCGTATTCACGATAGCTCTTTACAAGCTCGAATGTTTGACTTATTAGGATTCACCAAAGAAGAAGCAGAAGCTCAGTTTGGTTTCTTAATGAACGCATTTGAGTACGGAGCACCGCCACATGGAGGTGTCGCTTTTGGATTGGATCGTTTATGTTCTTTGTTTGGAGGTCAAGATAGTATTAGAGATTTTATAGCCTTCCCAAAAAATAATAGCGGAAGAGATCTTATGATAGATGCACCAGCACCAATAGATTCGGCACAGCTTACTGAGCTTAGTTTAGACGTAGTAATAGAAGAAAAGAAAGAAGGGTAATTTCTTCTGGTTTCAACAGAATTTTAAAACCGTAACTTCATTTGGAGATACGGTTTTTTGTTTTTAAGAGCTATTAATCTGTAACTATTAATTTTTGAAAATGAATGGTCGTTCCATTTACATACAAATGTACCATATATGCCACTTGGTATATCTAATATGTACTAAGTTAGTCGATTTGTTGCTTATGGTTTTAACTGTTTTACCTTGCAAGTTTACTTGGAGCAGTTCGTGCTGTGTTAGCAGAAAAGTTTTTTAGTGTCAATAATCTCCCATCATTTGCAAGCTTACCATTTTTCCTTTCTCAAACGTAATCTTGTAGGGTTTGATGCGATTATCTTCTATTGTCTTTAGATAGATTACTTCATCTATTTCAGATATTTTGATGGTCTGCATATTCCCTGTGTGGTTGGAGATATAATCGAGCATCTCTGTTTTATTATACACTATGGTGTCGTAACTTTGATCGTAGAGGCAAACAGCATCATCTAAGTAGTTGATTATAGCGTCAGGTTTCTGGTTATTTAAACTAGCAACAAACGAAGTAGTAATCTTGGTGTTACTCTCCTGGGTGATTGAGGTGTCCGAATAAAACATATAACTCACCAGAATAGCAGCAACAATTCCGGCCAAATCAGCTAGTAACCCTAGTTTTATAGCATAGCGTGTGTTCTTAATACCAACCGAACCAAAGTACACCGCTACGATATAGAATGTGGTATCCGTAGCACCTTGCAATGTGGCGGTAAGTTTACCAACAAAACTATCTACACCAAATTCGTCCCACGAGGTAAGCATCATCCCTCGTGCGCCACTTCCACTTAATGGTTTCATTATGGCGGTCGGAATGCCGTCAACAAACTCTGTGTTATCAAAGAACAATGCAAAAAACCAACGCATACCATCGACCATATAACCCATTGCACCAGATGCTTTAAAAACAGCAATGGATACAAGTATAGCCACCAAGAATGGTATTATTTTAATGGCGATATCAAAACCTCCTTTAGCACCTTCAATAAATGCTTCATAGACGTTTACTTTTTTGAATAATGCCATTATTATAAACGTGCAAATGATACCATAAAGAATGACATTGCTCAATAATGCCGATTGTTCCTTCAATTCTTCGGGAGCTAGATTGTTAAAATAGGCTACCATTCCACCTATCAGAATCGTGATACCGCCTAAATATCCCAGTACTACTTTGTTAAAGATGTTGATTTTTTGATAAATAGAAACGGCTAATAATCCGATTATAGATGCAATAAATGTACTGATCAATATGGGTAAGAAGACTTCTGATGGGTTGGCAGACATTGCGGTGTTTCGGTAGGTCATCACTGTAATAGGAATCAAAGTTAGTCCCGAGGTGTTGAGTACTAAGAACATAATTTGCGCATTACTAGCGGTGTCTTTTTTGGGGTTTAGCTCTTGTAGTTGGTTCATAGCTTTAAGTCCCGCTGGTGTCGCAGCGTTGTCAAGGCCGAGCATGTTGGCGGCAAAGTTAAGCAACATAGAACCTCGTGCGGGGTGATTTTCTGGTACATCGGGAAACAATTTGCTAAAAAACGGATTGATTGCTTTTGACATGAATTGAATGGAACCACCCTTTTCTCCTATTTTCATCAATCCCATCCATAGACAAAGTACCCCCGTAAGACCTATGGATAAATCTACTGCTACATCTGAAATGTCAAATGTAGCTGCCACTATATCCCCAAAAACTTCAAAGTTTCCCGAGAATGTTTTAACAATAGCAACTACTAGTGCGATTAGAAAAAAGGCTATCCAAATGTAATTAAGTATCATTGTTTGCTAACTGAAAAACAAAGATGCAATAATATTAACAAAATAACATTGAAATGCGCCTTATAAATCGTTTCTTTTTTCACTTCCTTAGTAAGAGCTATATTTCTGCATAGCTCAATATAAATAACTACGTTTGGATTTTTATTCATCAATTTTTTTAAGCGTATTTCAAAATTAATTTGGAATAAAAGATGTGAAGTTTGATTTTAATTACAAGTTTTAACGAAGTTTTTCAACAATTTAAGACCTTGTATTCCGCTAACCTCAGGGTGAAATTGTACGCCAAAAATCTGCTTGAATTTATGTTGCATTGCCTCTACCTTGCAGGATGCAGAATTAGCAATGAGTTTGTAGTTTTTTGGAAGGGTTATTTCTTCGCAATGATCCTCTCCCATAATAACTTCCTCATTCAACTCATTGAATAACGAAGAAGAGGTCACGATGTTTATTTCTTGAGCAATTCTTGTTTCGTCAACTAGCTTGATATCAGCACCGTCTAATAAACCTAAAATTTGATGTCCAAAACAAATTCCTAAGATTGGATTCTCAAAATCATCGACCCAATCAAATCGACCCAAATATTGTGAAGTGTCCGTTTGGGTTAGAAGTACAGGTGCGCCACTAATGATCACTCCTTTTGCTTTAGATAGTCGTTCGGAGTCAGATTCTTCAAGTTTTACAACTTCAACATCAGCGTTTAATTCTGTTAAACATTTATGAATATCAGGAACTTTTGAGCTTCCACAGTCTATGATTACTATTTTGTTTGTCACCACTTAAGTTATAAAGATTTTTTTAAAGCTATCATTTTAATGCAAGCAATAGCACATTCGATTCCTTTGTTGCCATGTTTTCCTCCAGAGCGATCAATTGCTTGTTGCATTGTGTTGTCTGTAAGAACGCCAAATATTGCGGGCTTGTTATATTTGAGGTTGATATCCATTATGCCATTGGTAACACCTTGACAAACAAAATCAAAATGCTTGGTTTCTCCTTGTATCACACTGCCGAGACAAACCACTCCGTCTATGTTTTCTTGTTGTAATAAAAATTGCCCCGCTAAGGCTAATTCAAATGAGCCAGGTACGATTTTTACGATGATATTTTTTTCTAGGACACCGCTTTCTAGCAAGGCCATTTTTGCACCATCTAATAATCCAAATGTTATTTTTTCATTCCATTCAGATACTACAATGCCAATCCGCATGTCTTTTCCATTTGGGATAGACTCTGGATTATAATAAGATAGGTTTTTACCCTCTGTAGCCATTATAACTATTTAATAAGGTGATAAATATGTGGTTGTGATTATTGAATTTTATACAAAGATGTTCCTTTTTCGGTAAGAACTCTGTATTTTTTTGCTTTAGAAGCGTATTGAGAATTTGGAAAATTTTCAATCAAATCTGTGTAGTATTTTGTAGCCTCTTCGTAGTTTTCTATAATTTCGTTTATGGTAGCTAGTTTTAAAAGGTACAAAGGTGCAGTCATTTCATTTTTAGGTCTTCTTGTATAGGCTTCTTTATATTTTACTTCAGCATCTGCAAATTTTTCTAGACCTGCTAATGCATCTCCAATAGCACCTATTCTTGCTGTTTCAATATTTTCGTCTTCAAAAGATGTTTTGTCTAAGAATTTTATTGCGTCATCATATTTCCCAAGATTTAAGGAAGCTATTCCCATATCATAGTTGGCAATATTTGCACCTGCATATCCTTCAAATTTATTTGCAGCGGCAAGTAAGCCTGTATTTCCTAAAGAGTCTCCATTGATAACGGCTTCCCAATTTTGGGTGTCAGCAAAATGGCTTTCACCTATGTAAAGTGCTTTTGCAGAATCAATATTTTTAGGAGTTATAATGAATTTTTGGTACCCAAAATATCCTAACACAGCTATAAGGATTACCCCTATACCTATGGTTACATATTTTACATTTCCTTGAAAGAAATCACCCATCTGATCAATGAATGAACTTTGTTGTATTGCAGATTTACCTGTTACTTCTGTAAATTCTGTTTCTATATTATTGTTTTCTTCTGACATTTCAGTGCTTTTTTTGGACTTGCAAAATTAGAATATTTATTGTCTTATCAATAAGAATACTCATTTATTTTTCCATTAAAGAGAATTAAATCCTTGACTCTATGAAGTTTCTTACGTTTTGATTGTTTATTTTAGCTAGGACATCTTCAGAAAATGCTCCTATTAACATTTCTTTTGCTCTGACTTTGCTTATGCCTCGTGCTTGTAAATAAAAGATTGCTTCTTCATCAAATTGTCCTGTTGTAGCTCCATGGCTACATTTGACATCATCTGCAAATATCTCTAACTCGGGCTTGGTGTTCATTGTGGCGGAGTCAGACAAAATCACATTGTTGTTTTGCTGGTAAGCTTCTATTACTTGTGCATCTTGATGTACGATAACCTTACCATTAAATACGCCAGTAGATTTGTCTTTGAGTATTCCTTTGTATAGTTCGCTAGAAATGCAGTGGCTTTTTAGGTGGTCAACTCTTGTATGGTTGTCTATAAATTGACTGTCTCTTCCAATAAATAATCCATTCATTTCGGAGTGACAATTTGTGCCATCTACGCTGATATTTACATTGTTTCTAATAAGTTCCCCGTTTAGAATAAATGTATTTATTTTGAAATTACTGTCCTTTTCTTGATGAATTTCTTCAGTGCAGATATGCTTATCTGTTGCGTCTATATCTTGAATCTTGTCTATGGAGAGGTTGGCGTTTTGTTTTACAAAAACTTCAGTCAACGAATTGTTGAAATTTCCTTTTTCAGAAGTTGTATAGTATCCCTGTATGATGCTCGCCTTAGCTCCTTTATCTATAACGATTAGATTTCTAGTATTTGTTATTAGGTTCGAACTCGTATTTATATTGATGATAAAAATGGGTTTTTCTATATGTTTGTTTTTATCTATATGAATAAAAACTCCGTCTTGATTGTATGCTGTGTTTATAGATGTGAATATTTCTTCGCTATGCTTTTCGCTCAAGGTATTATAATGAGAGGTAAACAGGTCTGTGTCTTTTTGGTTTTCTAAACGATCTATGAGTAGCCCTGCTGATGGGGTGGAAGAAGATAACGTTTCGTTGTAATGTCCATTAACTAATACAATTACGTGAGTGTTTAATTCGGGAATAAGAAAATCAGAGATGTCTAAGTCTGCTACGTTGTCCGTTTTTAAATCTTGTTTTAGTAGCTTCCCCAGCTTTACGTATCTCCAGTTTTCTGTTCTACGTGTTGGAAATTCCAGATTAGAAATTTCGGCTAACGCAGATTTGCTAATTTCATCGTTTAAGGTGGAAACTGCTAAATCAAACTTTTTTTCTTTAAGTATAGTACTCATTTCTTTCAGATTATAAATTAGTTTGCCACAGCTTCTTTTGTGAGCCAATCGTATCCTTTTTCTTCTAGTTCTAATGCCAATTCTTTTCCGCCTGTTTTAATGATTCTACCATCAAATAAAACATGCACAAAGTCTGGGATGATGTAGTCTAGTAATCTTTGGTAGTGAGTGATTACTATTGTTGCATTATTTTCTGTTTTCAGTGTATTCACTCCGTTTGCAACTATTCTAAGTGCGTCTATATCTAAGCCAGAGTCTGTTTCATCTAGAATTGATAAAGTAGGTTCAAGCATTGCCATCTGAAAGATTTCATTTCTCTTTTTTTCGCCACCTGAAAACCCTACGTTTACAGATCTGTTTTTTAGCTTGTCGTTAAGCTCTACAAGTGCACTTTTTTCTTTTACGGTTTGTAAAAATTCTTTGGCAGAAAGCGGCTCTTTTTTGAAGTAATTCGCTTTTTCTGCAAGTGCAGTGCGTAGGAAATTGATATTAGATACACCCGGTATTTCCACAGGGTATTGAAATGCCATAAATAAGCCTTCCCAAGCTCTTTCTTCGGGATCTAATTCAAATAAGTCTTTACCCAAATAAGTAGCAGAGCCATTGGTTACTTCATACTCATCTCGTCCTGCCAATACAGATGAAAGTGTGCTTTTTCCAGAGCCGTTTGGTCCCATTATCGCATGTATTTCTCCTGCTTTTACTTCAAGATTGATACCTTTGAGAATGGCTTTGTCTCCAACTTGTGCTTGAAGATTTTCTATTTTTAATATTGTACTCATTGTGTTTATTCGTTTTACGCTTGGTATTTGTTTCTAGCGTTTTAATGTCTTTTTTAATTCTAATTCTTAACCTACGGAGTTTTCCAAGCTGATTTCAAGTAGCTTTCGTGCTTCAACTGCAAATTCCATCGGTAGTTTATTCAATACATCTTTTGCGTATCCGTTTACGATTAATCCTATTGCTTTCTCTTCAGAAACACCTCTTTGTTTGCAATAAAATATTTGATCTTCACCAATTTTACTTGTAGTAGCTTCATGCTCAAGATGTGCTGTACTATTTTCGCACTCTATATAAGGATACGTATGTGCTCCGCATCTGTCAGACATCAATAAGGAATCGCATTGAGAAAAATTACGAGCATTTTGTGCCCCTTTTCCGATCTTCACTAATCCTCTATAAGAGTTGTGACTTTGTCCGGCTGAAATACCTTTAGAGATAATCGTACTTTTTGTATTCTTACCAATATGAATCATCTTGGTGCCTGTGTCTGCTTGCTGATAGTTGTTGGTAACTGCTACCGAATAAAACTCTCCGATTGAATTGTCTCCTTTTAAAATACAAGATGGATATTTCCAAGTTACAGCGCTTCCAGTTTCTACTTGTGTCCAAGATATTTTTGCATTGGTTTCGCAAATCCCTCTTTTGGTAACAAAGTTATAGACACCTCCTATTCCTTCTTTGTTGCCTGGGTACCAGTTTTGTACTGTTGAATATTTTATTTCGGCATTGTCCATTGCTACGAGTTCGACAACTGCTGCGTGTAGCTGGTTTTCGTCTCTTTGTGGTGCGGTACATCCTTCGAGGTAACTTACGTAGCTTCCCTCATCGGCTATTAAAAGTGTTCTTTCAAATTGCCCCGTACCTGATTCATTTATTCTAAAATAAGTGGACAATTCCATTGGGCATCTTGTCCCTTTAGGTATGTAACAAAATGAGCCATCCGTAAAGACTGCTGAATTTAATGCTGCATAAAAATTATCGGTTGTCGGCACTACTGTACCTAAGTACTTTTGTACCAATTCAGGATGGTTTTTGACTGCTTCACTAAATGAACAAAAAATGATTCCTAATTCGCCCAATTTTTCTTTGAATGAAGTGGCTACCGATACCGAATCTATTACAAAATCAACTGCCACACCGGTTAGTCTTTTTTGTTCGTCAACAGATATGCCTAGCCGTTCCATTGTTTTTAATATTTCAGGATCTACTTCGTCTAAACTTTCTAGTTCCTTTTTGGGTTTTGGTGCAGAATAGTAAGATATATCTTGAAATTCTGGTTTTTTGTACGATACGTGCGCCCAATCTGGTTCTTCCATAGATTGCCACACCTTTAATGCGTTTAATCTATAGTCAAGCAACCATTGTGGCTCTTCTTTTTTTGCAGAAATAAATCGAATAATACCTTCGTTGATTCCGTTGGGAGCCTTGTCAGATTCTATGTCGATGGTAAAACCATATTCGTACTCTTGGTTTTCTAATTCTACTTTTAAATGATCTTCTGTATATTTCATTTGCAAAATTGCATTGATGTATTACTATATGTATGCTGTTATAAGGAGAAGCTCTCTCCACAACCGCAAGTTCTTTCTGCATTTGGGTTTACAAAAATAAATCCTTTGCCATTAAGTCCTCCAGAGTAGTCTAATGTTGTACCTACTAAGTATAGAAAACTTTTTTTGTCCACAACTACTTTTACGCCATTGCTTTCTAATTCTTTGTCTTCGTCTGTAATGGTATTGTCAAAAGTGAGGTCGTACATAAGCCCTGAGCAACCTCCTCCTTTTACGCCTACTCGTATAAAGTGGTCTGCCTTACCGTCTTCTGCCATCAATTGTATAGCTTTATTCTTAGCTGTATCTGTAACTTCTATCATATCCTTATTTAAAATTAATCTAAATAGAGTGCAAAAATACCCTAAAAAAGGTATTGAGCAACTTTATTTTGAGTTTTCTTATTTTTTACGATGCTTTCGGAGTTTGAGCCCGTGAGGTTATGTCTGGCGTATTTTTACTCCTAATTTATTATTGTATTGGTTTGTATGCGTCCGTTAACCCCGCTTAGTTGCTAACTTTTTAAAAATGTTTTTATCGGATGGCTATTTGATATTTATTTCTGTAAATAAAAAACGCCAAGCGTATTGAGGGCGTAGCCCTTTTGTTTTAGAATATCCTCTCTCCTGTAAATATATATCGTTGCTTGGAACCTATTGGATTTACCTTCTTAAAATAAAAAGTTCTTTTTTCTAATTTTGATAGTTTAGTTTTTATTAGAAGAGTATCAAATACTTTTCTAACGATTATTTCTGGTTCATATTTTGAGAAAATATAAGCACTATCACATTTTAAAACAATTATTGTGTCATTGATTATTTCATATTTTCCCTTAGTGATTATTTCATAACCTTTTTTTGTGGTGTAAGTACTATCCTTAAATATAACTAAATCGTAATTATGCACAGTATTAGGGCTATGGGATGTATACTTTATTGCTTTACATCCATTAATACAAAATCCGATTAAAAACAGGGTTAAATTATTTTTTACCAAATATAATATTCTTTGATTTGTCATAACCAGGAGGTAAATTTTGTGTGGAATATTGCTTGACTTTATCTATTATATATTCATATCCATCAGGAAATGCTTCCCTTAGGTTTTTAATATTAATATTCATCTGCCTCTAATTGTATCGAATTAGTCATAATATCTGTTTCCAGTTTTTCAAGTCTTTTTTCTGCTTGCTTTTTAAATTTGTCAATTTTCTTTTGTGATTTTTTCTTGAATTTATCCCCCATTGGGTCACTTGCCCAAATTGGAGTATTTCCCATACTTACATAAGGACTTTCCCAAGCACTCATTTTTGGGTCAATACTTAACCACCTTCCAAGTCTTGGGTCTAACTGCCTAAAGTGAGTCGTATATGAATTTCCGCTTCCTTTTATGTTATCATCTTTCTCCATTCCATTAAACCCATACCTATATATCCCTGCGTCTGTTTTTTCTTCTGAACTTAGCGCAGCGATCTCAATGACCGTAGGGAAGTAAAATAAAAATCCTTGTGCAGGTTTTACAACCTCTAAAGTTGACCGATATGTGAGTTTTAAGCATCCCATTTGAGGACTAATTTACACATTTTTTTCTTTCAATAGAGAGATTTTACTCTTTTGAAAAGAAAACACTCGATTTTGTATGAAGTAAAAGCGTACGGTTACCTTGTATGAGAGGTAGGGGCTTTTGCTTTATTCAAAATGAGTATCCAAACGAGATTTTAAATCGAGTGTAGAACTGCCGTTGTTTCGTGCGGAAGGATAGCTTTTAAGTTGATATTGTTTCTAATATGTTGCAGCACTCAACATCTGTTAAGTGTTGATTTTGTTATGGTTTTCGAGAGTAGCAACACTTCGAGTACCTCATTGTACGGATTTAGTCAAGGTTCGAGTGCCTCAGCGCAAGCAATAAAACAGCCTTGAGCTGGGCGTTGGATGAGACTGTGGAGCGTAGCGTAATAGGCGGGAGTGGCAAGAGGCGTAGCCGTCTGCGAAAGGAGTACGAGCCAGCACTATGGTTTTATGATAATAAAACATAGGGCTGTGGCTCTGCTTGGGGCTTTCTGTTCTGCCGAAGGCTCAGTAGAGCGTAAGCGGAACGAAATAAAAGAAAATCAAGCCCCAACACGTAACGATACGCAGGCTCGCAAAACTAGAAAGTGTGTAGTGCTGTACCAGTGGCTGGAATGGAATGAAACGCTAGTGAAAAGTAATGAAGCTACTGGTACAGTATGAGAACACTGAATGACGAGGATTGAGGAACGCAAAAAATAGGACAAACTCGGAGCGTAGCGGAGACCTGAAAGGCTAATCTCTTCTTTTTTTTAGTCTTTATTTAAAAAACTGAAAACAAAAAAAGAGGGGATTTGGTTTGGCGTAGTTTATTGCTGACGATTGACGCAGGAATACCGCTTTATTGCGTTGGGGTGACCGAGTGTAGCGAGGAACAGAAGGGAGGGGGATTGCAATTATCTATTCTACATTAATAATTTGTAGATGAATTTTGCAACTTTTTGATAGGTTTTACGTAGTTTTGTAGATATGAGTACACTTGAAAGAATACAAGAAATAAACACAATACTCCAATTTGGGGACGACAGATTTATCAATATGCTTCATGCTATAGCTCTTGAATACAAAAACAATAATCAAGAGGATTGGCACGAAAAATTAAACGCAGTTGAAAAAAATGACTTAAATAAAAGTCTTGAACAAATTAAATTAGGTCAAACTAGCACTTGAAAAGATGTTATGAATAGAATGCGAAAAAAATTCCCTCAACTCAAATTCTCGTGAATCAAATATGGACAAGTAAAGCTGAGTATCAATATTCTACAATTATTACAGACCTCATTACTAATTGGGGAAATGTAATAGCTCAAAATTTTATTAATGATGTAGATACGGTTTTAATTCGAATAGTACAAAATCCAAATCTTTTTAGAATTTCAAAATCAAGATTATATCTGAGAAAAGCTAAAATTAGTAAACATAATTATTTAATTTATCAGATAGACCAAAATGATTTAATTATACTAAGCATTGGCTATTCACGATCTAAGAAAAGTACGCTTGACTAAAAAAAACTGTATTTGATAAAAAGGCCAATATTGGATCCCTTTTGTTGTGGAATATTCAGAGTGTGACCCCTAATAAACAAAAATATAGCCAACTCATAAAAGATGCTAGAACAACTTGTGCTGAGTTTATCGAAGTAAAAGAATAAAGAAAAACAGAACTTTTAATGCCTGCTATGTCTGACTTACAAAAGGTTGAAAAAGCCCCGTTTTGCTGAAAAGACCAATATTGCCCCCCTTTTATTGCGGAAGTTTCGGAGTGTAACCCATAACAACAAGAATAACCAATGCAATATCTGAAGGTTTAAACAGTGTCATGCAATTAGCAAGGGCAAGAGCCAGAGGCTATAGGAATATAACGAACTTTTCTAAAATGATTTATTTTCTCGGTAATCCAGATTACCACACTTTTTGACGAAGAACCAGTTTTAATCATAGAATACGGAGCGTAACCCCCCAAACTTTTGAGACTGTCCCGTAATCTACCAATAAAACATCCAGTATAAGTACATTATAAATTGTAAGGCTACAATTGTTAAATTAACAAGAGTTGATTTTAATATTTGATTGTTGGATAACTTAATGATTAAAACATCGAGAATGGTTAAGTAGAGGAGTAAAAACACATGAAAAAAAGCATACAAATAAATACTTAGACCAAAAAATATATACCCAAAAAAAATAGGTAGAATTATCGCAGTCATTAAGTAACCTAAAACCAAATAAATTACTAAATCTGATTTATAAAGAACCTGAATAAAACTATCATAACTTTTAAGACTCTTTTTAGAATTTAACTTAACGAGGCCTAATATCAAATGGATTAGAAGAAGTAACATCAAACTTACAGGAGTATATATGTGTGGCCAAATTATCACGTAATAAATATTTATCTAGAAAGTTGATAATCAAATGGAGTGTGAATATTACTTGGTCTATCCGCTATCACATAGCCTCTTCCATAATAAGCCCCATTATTCCCTTCCTGAAGTAAGTTCGCCTCTCGATGAGATTGACCTGTCCTGATCAATGATATAACGTAAGATTTACAATTGTTTACCAGCAAATGGTAATCGTAGGTTTTCTGAACATCATTTTCTGCTGTTTTTATTAATGCAGCTTTGTCATTTATCCAAAGAACATGAAAATTTAAGACTCCTCGCTCTTGTTTTACTCCACTCCAGAATTTACTATCATAGATGTTATGTTTATAAAATTGACTTTTAGGACCACCATTCTTAGCACTCTGCCCTCCACTTACTACTTTACCATCAATTGTAGGATGATTAGCTTCGTAAACATCCCCATTATCTAAATTAACAATCATTGCATGCCCTAAAAAATCTAGCCCATTATCTTCCCACACATAAGCAAAGAACCCACCTTTTTCCCTCTCCTCATCTTTAGCTGATTATCAATACTGGCATGGCGAGTATAAATTACCATTGACAGATGAGGAGAGGGAAAAAGGTGGGTTCTTTGCTTATGTGTGGGAAGATAATGGGCTAGATTTTTTAGGGCATGCAATGATTGTTAATTTAGATAATGGGGATGTTTACGAAGCTAATCATCCTACAATTGATGGT
>CAMZLL010000211.1 GCA_947311505.1 uncultured Cryomorphaceae bacterium | reverse complement strand
TATGCTCTCACTTAGAATCAACACCCTCACTTTAAAAAATATAGTTACCAGATACTTACCAACGTAAAAAATCACCCTTGTGACACCAACCACTTTTCCCTCTTGAGTTCAAGAAAGTGTGAAAAAAAGACATAACTCACCGACATTTCGCTTTCAATAAACATGAACCATGTGAGACAAGGTGTCGTACTTTAATCAATTTTAACGGTTAACATTCCCGATGCAGGTAAAGACGGGTTTGCCAAAAAATTTGCACTCACAGTAGGTATCAAGGCTGCCAAATATGACCGCATGGTTTTTATAGATGCAGATTGCTTTCCTGCATCTGACGATTGGCTAGAGGGAATGGCAGAAAAGTTTTCTGTATCAAAATTGGTCATTTTAGGAGCAGGTGGATATGTTCGAAAAAAAGGTTTACTTAATAAAGTAATTCGTTTTGATACCAATATGATTGCATTGCAATATTTATCATTTGCTAAAGCAGGATTGCCCTATATGGGAATTGGGAGAAATTTAGGTTATAAAAATGAACTCTACGATAGTATTAGAGGTTTTAAAAAACATTATCACATTAAATCTGGTGATGATGATTTATTTGTAAACGAAGCCAGCAACCGTAAAAACACTGCCATTTGTTTGGATGAAAAACACATAACACTCTCTATTCCTGAAGAAAAGTTTTCTAAATGGATATTACAAAAACGTAGGCATTTAACTACTGGTAAACACTACCGATTTGTGCATAAGTTATTTTTATTTTTATGGCCCTTTAGCACTGTTGTGTTTCTGTTTACTAGCGTTGTAACAATTATTCTACACCCAATATGGTATCTAGCAGCGGGTCTATTATCCATTAGGTACGTGCTATTATGGATGGTTTCTTGGAGAGTTTTCAAGACTCTACGGTCGAAAGATGTTTGGATACTCCTTCCAATCCTTGAATTATTCATGCTAATTTTAATGCCAATACTACTTTTGACAAACAAAAGATTGTATAATCAATACTAATTTGCACTATGGCAAGCAACGAAAATATAAATATAGATCACCTTTCTGACAAGGCTAGACACGATTATGCTTTGGTTTTAAAAGCTGTGGATTCTAAAGATCAAAAAGCATTTGCAGAGTTGATGGAGCGATACAGAGATTCCATTTTTTTTATGCTCAAAAAGATGGTAAACAATACTGACGATGCAGACGATCTTACCATTGAGGCTTTTGGAAAAGCATTTAATCGCTTGCACCAATACCAGCCCAATTACGCCTTTAGTACTTGGTTGTTTAAAATAGCAACCAACAATTGTATTGACTTTTTACGAAAGAAAAAGAAAAACGTAATGTCAATAGACAATAGATATAACAATGATGATGGGGACTCGTTGATGATAGAGTTAAAATCTGAAGCCCTCAACCCAGAACAAGAAGCTATTCGAGAACAGAAACTCATCATAATGAGAAATGTTGTGAAAAAATTAAAACCAAGGTATCAAGAACTAATAGAAAAACGATATTTTCAGGAGCTTAGCTATGATGAAATTTCGAAAGAAATGGACTTGCCACTCGGAACAGTAAAAGCACAACTATTTAGAGCAAGAGAGTTTTTGTTTAACATATTAAAAAACACTAAGGAAAGTATTTAATTATTAGAAGTTACTGTAAAACACTATGCCAAATCAGTGTCATAGCTGTATCCTAACACGCAATAAACCAATATATAATATTACAAAGTATAAGCATACCACAATGATAGATTACAAACAATACTTCCCTGAATTGACGAGTAAACAACAAACAAAATTGCATAAGCTTAACGACCTGTATGCGCATTGGAACAGTCAGATAAATGTAATAAGTAGAAAAGATTTTGAACATTTTGACGAACGCCATGTTTTACACTCTCTAGGTATAGCCAAGGTTATGAAATTTGCCAAAGGTTCTAAAATTTTAGATGTCGGCACTGGTGGAGGATTTCCTGGCGTACCATTAGCTATAATGTATCCTGATGTACAATTTCATTTGGTAGATAGCATAGGAAAAAAAATAAAAGTAGTAAACGAAGTAGTAACTGCATTGGATCTAAAAAACATACGAACATCGCACGAAAGAGCAGAAAACATACATGAACAGTATGATTTTGTGGTAAGTAGAGCCGTAACTCGAATGATAAAATTTATGCCATGGATGAAAGGAAAATTCTATGCAGATCATAAAAACGACTTCAAAAATGGTATTCTTTATTTAAAAGGTGGTGAAATAGACGAAGAGCTAAATGAAGTACCTGCCAAGTTTAAGCCTTCGGTATTTAACCTGAAGGACTATTTTGAGAGTGAATTTTTTGACACCAAAAAAGTGGTTTATTTTAGAATGCGGTGATAAGATAATGATGTTTTTTACTCACTATTAAAATTGTGATTCAATAAATTCTTACAAATTTATTATTTTTGTTACATCAGAATGTACATAAAAACTCTGATTGATTACGCTTGATATCCTTTCTTTTAACTGTGTGTCATTCTCATAAACAAGGATCTGATACGTGCCCTTCGGAACTTTTTTAATTTTTATTTGATTCGTTTTTTTCTTTAATTTTATTGTTTTAGAATAACAAAACAACTTATCCTTACTTTGAAGTTTTACAGTTATTGTTTTTGGTTCACTATCACTCTTGTTTATACTTATAATCACCTTAAATAACGTTGATTGTTTAACTTTCATAATAGGATTTGGACTAACCTCTAAAATAGAAGTTTTACTTCCGCCTATTACAAACGAATTAAATTGAGCTTTGTTTTTAACTAAAACAAGCAACAGAATAAAAAATACTACTCGAAAATTCATCTACAAAAATTATGTTTATATACTATATATTTTAAAAAGCAAAGTTATCCCAAATTAATTTTGAAATGCGCTTTAATAAATTGAATTATTTTTAAAACTATTGATGAATAAAAATCCAAACATAGTTATTTATTGAGCTATTCCGAAATATAGCTATAGCTATGGTTTTATTTTTAAAAAAATAAACGACTTATAAGGCGCATTTCAATGTTGTTTTAAGTAAGATATATAGTGTATATCCCGACTTCGTTTTTTGAAACGAAAGGCACGCCCACTAAAAAATTGTATTGTGAAGTCGATATTAATTCTAAACATTAGGCTATAAATCTCTTTGAATTAACAAATGAATAGTGTGAAATCTTTTTGATATGGAATAAAAATAGCAGGAATTCAATTTTAATCAAAAAAATAAAATATTTTTGGAAGTTATTAGTTTACTTAACAGAAAATCAATTCACATTGAAGTATATTCAACACATAATTATATTTTTTACAGGGGCGTTACTCGTCCTCTCTTCTTGTTCTACAGATAAGGATGTTTTTATAAATAAAGCTTATCACGGTCTCAATGCGCATTACAATGGTTATTGGAACGCAAAAGAAATCATAAAAGAAACGGTGAGCACGTTTGAAGATGGATATGTAGAAAATTATGACGACATCATTCCGGTGTTTATGTATCCAAATAACGAGGAGTCAAAAAATTTTAAATCTCCAATGGACACCTCTATTAAGAAATGCGAGTTTGTAATAAATGAACATCAGATGCCTAAAAAGAAAATAGGGCAGTATAGAAAAACAGAATGGAACAAATGGATTGATGACAATTGGTTTGTAGTAGGGAAGTCTCAATTTTACAAAAGAGAATACAAAAAGGCTATGGAAAAATTTATTTTCATAGAGAAAGTCTATTTATCGCAGCCTATAATTTTTGAAGCAAAACTTTGGCAAGCTAAAGTATATATAGAACGAGAGAACTTTATAATGGCACAAACTACCTTGGATGAATTATCTGCCATCCAAGAAGATCAAAAAGAATTGGAAGAAGAGGAAAAAGAGAAAGCAGCGAAAGCTAAAGCTAAAAAGAAAAAGTCTAAAGCTCGCTCAAATTCAAAGTCGCGATCCAAATCTAAAAAGAAAAGCAACAAAAAAGAAATAATACCTGCTAAATTTCCTGACAAACTAAATGCCGATATATGGCCTGTATATGCAGATTTGTATCTAAGAAAGGGAGAGTGGGACAAGGCTAAAGAGGCACTTAAAAAAAGTATAGAACTAACTAAAGATCGTCAATTTAAAACCAGGCTAATTTTTATTTTAGCACAACTGAATCATAAAAAAGGTGGGACAGACGCTAGTGATTTGTATGCAGAAGTAGTAAAACGAAATCCAAAATACGACATGGCTTTCAATGCAAAAATAAACAAAGCTATTTCTTTTAGTGGAACAGATAAGAAAGGTATAAAATCTGAGCTTCGCAAGATGCTAAAAGATGAAAAAAACAAAGATTATTTTGATCAAATCTATTATACATTAGCAAATATTGAGATTGCAGAAAACGATATAAATGCAGGTATAAATGATTTAGAGACCTCTATAAAATATAGCACCTCCAATCCCTCTCAAAAAAGTAAATCATTCTTAAGGCTTGGAAAATTATACTATCAAGAAAAACAGTATATAAAAGCACAAAAATATTATGATAGTACATTAACTGTTTTAGACGAAAAGCATCCTGATTATACACTTATAAAAAGACAAAACCAAAGTCTAACCGAACTAGTGGACAATTTGAACTTAGCTGAAAAACAAGATAGTTTATTGATGCTCTGTTCTCTTTCTGATTCTGAATTGGATAATAAAATATTAAGTTTTATTCAGGAAGAGGAACAAAAAATAAGAGCCTTAGCAGATTTGGAAAGTCAAAAAGCCTTAGAATCTGTAGCTATAATCGGAGATGGAAATGGTAAATTTTGGACTCATAACTCAAAAATAAGAACAAAAGGATTTCAAGACTTTAAAGAACAATGGGGTCCTAGACCAAATGAAGACAACTGGAGAAGAAGTGAGCGTATGTCATTTTTAGAAGAAGATGAGAACGAGAGTGAGGACGAGGAAGTTAAGAACCCAAAACTAACTTCTGCGTATTACAAAAAAGACCTTCCTTGTGGAGATGACAAAAAAATGAATGCTGCCAAAGAAGATGTCGTAACAGGCTTGTACAATGCAGCTAATGTATATAGATTGCAGTTAGAAGATAATGATGCTTCAATTAAAACTTTTAAAAGGCTAGATCAATACCTACCTCATAAAAAATCCATAGAGGCTCTCTATCAATTGTATGTCATTAATGGAATAATCGATAACAAATCAGAAGAAACGGTTTATAAAAATAGAATTCTCAATGAATTTCCAGATAGTGAATATGCTAAGCTTATTAATAACCCAAATTACTTAGACGACCTTAGAGACGCTAGTAAAAGTGAAGAGAAATACTATGAAGAGGTATATGATTTATACACGCAAAAAAAATATACTGACGCTATCAAAAGCATAGACAAGCGTTTGGTTGTGCAAGACAACCCTATTTTGTGTAAATATCATTATCTAAAAGCAATGGCGGCTAGCAAATCAAATACTAACAATTTAAAAGTAGTGGAGGCAGCGCTTGATGACTTGGTTAAAAACTGTGATGACGAACTAATGGTAAAACAAGCCGTTAAAACGTTGGATAAATTGAGAAACAAACAGTCTGTAATAGATGCACAATCGGGTGGAGCTAAGTATGTATATAATGCTGATGCTAAACATTATTTTGTTTTAGTTTTTCCTAATTCTGGTGGAAGTTTAAACAAAGCTAAAAACAAAATATCTAATTTGAATATAGCGGCATTTTCAACTAAAACACTCACTTTGAAAGCCACTTTTATTGATGCAGATAATCAGATTATAACCGTAAAATCGTTTAAGAATAAAGCGGAAGCTATGGATTACTACACCACTTTTAAAGTGAATAAAAAGGAAGTGAAATCCTTGAATAAGAAGTTTCAATATTTTGTAATCACTTCTCAGAATTTCTCCACATTCTTTGTAGATAAAGATTTTGACGAGTATCAAACATTCTTTGATGATAATTATATCAAGAAATAAATCTATGAAACGTGTTTGGGCTTTTATACTGATTACAAATCTGTTTTGGGTGTCTATTTTGGCTAGCGACCCTCCAGTGTATAAGTCTAAAGTTCTCATTCCGGAATTAAACACCATAAAAACCGGTTTGTTAATTGGATATCAACTTGGACAATACCAAGGTTTTGAATTGGGAATGGAACGACAATGGAAAGAATTGAAATTGAAGCAACCTTTTACATTTGCTATTTCTGCCACAGGAGAGTACCAAGTAACCGCTAATGTATTAGGATTTAAAGCAGGACCTTGGTTCAAGTCTGGTCGAGCAGATTTTACTTACGGAGTTCAATTTGTGGCTTTTTCAGATTTTGTAGATACTCGAATTGGATTTGATCCAAATATAGGCTTCAAAATAATTGGATTTCATGTAATAGCAGGTTATAATATACTGGCCGATGAAAGCTTGTTTTCTGAATATAATAGACTACATCTCTCTATTCGATACTACCTATCAAAGGACAGAGAGTTTAAATGGAAGAAAAAGAAAAAGAAAAAAGATTGACAACCATATTAAGTTGCCTTATCTTTGCCGCAAACGATTAAATTTTAACCAATCAACTTGCAAAGATTTCTTGCCTGTTGATATAAAAACATATAAATGGCAAACGCATCAAAAATCATCTATACTATTACAGATGAGGCACCAGCATTAGCAACCAAATCTTTTTTACCAATCGTAAAAGCATTTACTAACCAAGCAAACGTAGTAGTAGATACTAAAGACATTTCTTTAGCTGCACGTATCTTATCTCTTTTTCCAGAATACCTTTCGGACGAACAAAAAGTACCAAATGCACTAGCCGAATTAGGAGAATTGGTTTTGTTACCAGAAGCAAACATTATAAAATTACCTAACATTAGTGCTTCTATACCTCAGTTAAAAGCAGCCATAGAAGAATTACAAGCAAAAGGGTTTAAAATTCCTGATTATCCAGAAGAACCAGAGAATGACACTGACAGAGCTATTCAAAAAACATACAGTAAAGTAAAAGGTTCTGCCGTAAATCCAGTACTAAGAGAAGGAAACTCTGACAGAAGAGCTCCAAAAGCAGTAAAGCAATATGCCAAAAACAATCCACACTCAATGGGTTCTTGGAGTAAAGATTCAAAAACTCATGTATCTCACATGTCAGAAGGCGACTTTTACCACAATGAAAAATCGGTTTTGATTGCCACAGATGATAAATTAACAGTTACATTAAACGGAGATATTCTTAAAGAACTGGATGTAATTTCGGGAGAGATTATTGACAGTAGCATAATGAATAAATCCAAATTGTCAGCATTTTTTGCAAATGAAATAGCCGAAGCAAAAGCACAAGGAGTTTTATTTTCTGTTCATATGAAAGCCACTATGATGAAGGTTTCTGATCCAATTATGTTTGGAATTGCTGTAGAAACCTATTTTAAAGATGTCTTTTCTAAGCACGCTGCTACTCTTGAAGAAATAGGAGTAGATGTAAACAATGGATTTGGAGATTTATTAGAAAAAATCGAAGAATTACCTATCGATAAAAAAGCGGAAATTGAAGCAGATATACAACTAGCCTACCAAAACGGACCAGACATAGCCATGGTAGATTCTGATAAGGGAATTACCAATTTAAATGTGCCTAGTGATGTGATTATAGATGCATCAATGCCAGCAATGATTAGAAATGGCGGACAAATGTGGAACAAAGAAGGTAAAGCGCAAGATTGTAAAGCGGTAATTCCAGATACGAGTTACGCTCGATTGTACCAAGTAGTGATTGATTTTTGTAAAGAAAATGGAGCATTTGACCCTACAACAATGGGAACCACACCAAACGTAGGATTGATGGCACAAAAAGCAGAAGAATACGGATCCCACGATAAAACATTCCAAGTAGGAACTAGCGGTACCGTAAAAATAACAAACGCAGCAGGAGATGTTCTTATGGAACAAGAAGCCGAAAAAGGAGATATATTTAGAATGTGTCAAGCAAAAGATGCACCTATTAGAGATTGGGTAAAACTAGCGGTAACCAGAGCAAAAGCTTCAGGAATGCCAGCTGTATTTTGGTTAGATAGCAATAGAGCTCACGATGCGCAAATGATAACCAAAGTAAACACTTACTTAAAAGATCACGATACCACAGGGTTAGATATTCGTATTCTTAATTTAGAAGATGCAATGCGTTTTACTTTAGATAGAGTAAAAGCAGGTAAAGATACCATTTCAGTTACCGGCAATGTAATGAGAGATTATTTGACAGATTTGTTTCCGATATTAGAATTAGGAACTTCTGCCAAAATGCTTTCCGTAGTTCCTTTAATGAAAGGCGGTGGATTATTCGAAACAGGAGCAGGAGGTTCAGCTCCAAAACACGTACAACAATTTGTTAAAGAGAACCACTTGCGATGGGACTCTTTAGGAGAGTTTTTAGCCTTGGCAGAATCATTGGATCACTTAAGTGAAGTAAATAGCAATCCGAAAGCAAAAGTTTTAGCTAATGCTTTGGATCAAGCTACAATCAACTTCCTATTGAACAAAAAATCACCTTCTAGAAAAGTAGGCGAATTGGATAATAGAGGAAGTCACTTCTATTTAGCAATGTATTGGGCTGATGAGTTAGCAAAGCAAAATGATGATATAGAATTGAAAACTACATTCATTGAAGTTGCAGGAAATCTTAAAGAAAACGAAACAGCAATCCTTACAGAATTAAATGGTGTACAGGGAGTAACCGTAGATATTGACGGGTATTACGAAACTAGCGATGCCTTGGTGACAAAAGCAATGCGACCTAGTACTACATTTAACACAATAATAGAAAGCTTAAGTTAATTGATAATAGTATAAATCCATAATAGAGTCAATCCAATATTGGGTTGACTCTTTTTTATTTGACTATATTTGAACTATTATTAATTATAACATCAACCTATGAAAAACGCATTAACCTTACTAGCTACATTCTCATTGTCAGTTTTTGTGGCTCAAAATATTGGCGTAAATCAATCAGTACCAACCAATTCACTTCATGTTTCGCCTGTCAATACAGGCGACCATCCAATACGTATTGACGGCTTGCAATCTTACACCATCGGAGACACTTCACTACTTATTTTAGATCAAGCATCAGGTGTTGTAAAATATATAAGCACTACTGATTTTGTAAATATTATCAATAGTGGCGGTTCGCTGGGTACTGATAATCAAAACATAGATTCTATAACCTTAGCAGGTACAAATCTTACCATATATATAGAGAATGGAACAAGTGCTATGGTTGATTTGACCTCGTTGCAAGATGCAGATGGTGATCCAACCAATGAAATAGAATTACCAGCTACAGCAGTTACCAATCAAGTATTGACATGGAACGGAACAGCATGGGTTGCTCAAAATGCAGGAGCCGGAGCTGACAACTGGGGTGTGCAAACTGTAGTTACGGGTGCTGGTTTGTCTGGAAGCGGCACTTCAGGTAGTCCATTAGTAAACACATTTACTGAGGTAGATGGAGTCATTGGTAATGAATACAATACGAATTTTCAAGTAAACGGAACGAATCTAGAAATAACCGATGGAGGAGGAACGCTAACTGTACCCATAAATACTTTAGGAACAGATAATCAAACCTTATCTTTATCTGGAAATACACTGACCATAAGTGGAGGGAACAACGTAACCCTGACGGATAATGTAAACGATGCCGATTTTGTAATCGGTAATGAATACAACACCGGAGCAGCTTTAAGCGGCACAACATTAAGTATAACCGATGGAGGAGGTTCTCAAACCGTTAATTTATCTTCATTGGTAGATCATGACTGGTACGAAGTAGGGGGAACTTCTGCACCCAATAGCATTAATGATAATATTTACACGCAAGGGAATGTAGCAATAGGTATTGTTAACCCAAGTCAAAAACTGCATGTTTATGGTGGTAATATTTTTGCACAGAATTCTAATACTTTCCAAAGTGTCTTACTAAGACAAGATGGAGGGGTTGAACTATATCGTAATCCACTAGGGTCAACCCCATATAACAGCGGCTATATTGATTTTAAAGATAACAGTACTGACGATTCTGATTATAGAATATGGTACAACAATACAATTGGAACCGATGGTGCTCTTCAGTTTTCGGGTAGTACAACAGGGATTCCTTCCACTGCAGCACATTTGGTAATTAGAAATCAAGATGGAAATGTAGGGGTTGGAACGGTGTCTCCTACTGAAAAACTGCATATTAACGGTAATGTAAAAATAGGTTTAGCTAAAGAAGTGCCAACACAACCTTCTGGGTCGGGTAAAACCTTGATTTTTTCTGGTGCTCCAGATGTGTCAGGCTCCTTTAATAATGAAAACTCTGATTACATCTCATTATTTAGGTATAATATAGCTCATGATGTCTCTGAGTTACGACTTAATGTGGGAGATAATAATACTGCAGGTAATTTCGACTCATTTCTAATTGGCTGTAATCCTTCTAATGTATGGACTGAACGTTTTAGATTTTCATCTAACGGTGTAGCCTCCAAACCAGGAGGAGGCACTTGGGCAACGATATCTGACCGTAGAACAAAAAAAGAAATAAACAACTTTACAGATGGTTTGAATATTTTAAAGGAAATAAACCCAGTGACCTTCCAATACAATGGACAATATAACACGTCTGATGACGGCAATAAATATGTGGGAATAATTGCGCAAGACGTAAAAAAAGTAGCACCTTATATGATCGGGAGCTATCAGGCATCAAAAGAAGTTGATGGAACTGTGAAAGAGGAAATTTTAAATTACGATGGTGGTACATATATGCTATATGTGCTAGTAAACTCTGTGAAAGAACAGCAAAAACAAATTGAAGAACTGATAAAGAGTAACGAAATCTTAGAAAATGAAATTTTGCTATTAAAAAAGAAATAATTACCTAATTCTCAAATTATCAATCAACCGTACATCTCCTATTTTACAAACAGTAAAAGCTCTGATTTCTCCTTTATAACTGGAGTCTATTTTTTCTAAATTATCTGAACGCCTGATCACAAAGTATTCTGGTTCTCCATATTGACGCATCATAGTTAAACAAATTCGTTCGAGTTCTCTTGTTTCAAAACGATCGTAATATTCATGAGCATACCGCAATGTTTTAATCAATGTCGTAGCTATTTGTCGTTGATTTAACGTCAGAAGCAAATTTCTTGAACTTTTGGCAAGCCCATCTGCCTCTCTTATTATGGGACAACCAATTACTTCTACCCCCATTTTAAGTTGCCTTGACATTTCTTTGATAATCATGTATTGTTGGTAGTCTTTCAATCCAAAATACGAATGTGTAGGAGACACTATTTCAAAAAGCAACTTCACCACACGAAGCACTCCATCAAAATGACCCGGTCGCTTAACTCCTTCCATTATTTTATCCAAAATGCCTAAATCAACCTTGAAATCTTGTTCGTTTTTGTAAACATCCTCTGGGTTATCAGGTATATAAACAAAATCACAACCCACCGATTGGAGTGTTTTTAAATCTTCCTCAATACGTATCGGATAATTTTCAAAATCAGCAGCTTCGTTAAATTGAGTAGGATTCACAAAAATACTACACACCACAAGGTCGCATTCTGCCTTTGCTTTTATGAGTAAAGAAGCGTGTCCGCTATGAAGAGCCCCCATAGTAGGAACAAATCCAATTCGTTTTCCGCTGTGCTCCTTAAGAGCTATTTTTAAATCATTTTGATTGCTAAACTGCTTCATATTCTTTAATTTATAATCAAAACTAACGTAAATGTTAGGATTTAATGAATTTTTTTTTATATTTTTGCAAACGCAAATAAAACAGCTTTTAAATTATGGAAAAAACTAAGGTATTATACATTACACAAGCTATTGACCCTTTTTTGGAAGGAAGATCGTTCGCAGCATTGATGAGAAAATTAGCTCAAGGAGCACAAGAAAGCAAATGTGAGATTAGAGTTTTTATGCCTCGTTTTGGTGTGATTAACGAAAGAAGACACCAACTTCACGAAGTGATAAGACTATCGGGAATGAACTTAATTATCAATGATTCTGATCACCCATTAATTATAAAAGTAGCCTCTATCCCACAAGCAAGAATGCAAGTTTATTTTATAGACAATGATGAGTTCTTTAAGCGAAAAAGAATTTTTGAAGATAAGGACGGAAACTTCTCAGAAGATAACGATGAACGAGCAGTGTTCTTTAGTAGAGGTGTTTTGGAAACGGTTAAGAAACTAGGGTGGAGACCTGATGTTATTCATTGTAACGGTTGGATGTCTGGTTTGACCCCAATGTATTTGAAAACTATGTATGCCGAAGACCCACATTTTACAGATACTAAAGTCGTGTATTCGAGCCATGGAGAAAATATGGACGATGAACTAAGAAGTGATTTGATTGGAAAGTTAGCGTTTGATAAAATATCAGGAGATGCTATTACAGAGATTGAAACACCATCGGTCTTAAACATTAATAAATTAGCGATTCGTTATTCTGATGGTTACGCACATGGTATTGAAACAATATCTGACGAAATTAACAGTTACATAGAAGAATCAAATACAGTATCTATGCCGTTCGCATCAGAAGAGAATGTAGTAGCAGCTCACGAAGCGTTTTACAAGACTATTCTATCTGACGAAAGTGTATTAGCTGATTAAATAATACTATGACAATATCAAACAGTATAAAATGGCGGAAAGCAGTACAGCTTTCCGCTATCTTTTTTTTTAGTACGCTAGTTATAAACAGTTGTAAGAAAAAAGAAGATTCAAATTTAGGATTAGAAATACAACCTCAAGGAGATCAGCTAAGTGTTGTGGTAGAAGACACCATACAGCTAACCACCTATTCTGTTCCTTCTGATTCTGTTCAAACAAATGCAGTAACTTCAAATACTATGTTGGGGTCTTATGTAGATCCTTATTTTGGTAAAATAAGCGCTTCCATTTACACACAGATACGCTTGGATGGTGCAGTAGATTTCACACCAGACGGTGGTGTCTTAACAGATATTGTCATGGATAGCGTTATTCTTTACTTGCGTCTAAATAATTTATACGGTAACTTTGATGCACAAAATTTTGAGGTATATCAAATCACAGAAGATTTAGATATTGATTCAAAATATTATTCTACTACAACCAAAACGACCTCGTCTTTAAATCTTGTTGCCGCTGGTGGTGGAACAATTGTTCCTGATTTGGTAAATAACGGAACAGTAAATGGCTCACAAACAGATGCTCCCATTTTACGAATTCCGTTGAGTATAACAGACTTTGCACAACCTATTATAGATCAGTCTGGGACTGGTGTATTAGATGGAAATGATGGTACAGGAGCTTTTATGGATTGGTTCAAAGGACTTAAAATCATGGTAAACAACACCAATCAAGGAGTTAATGAAGGAGGAATATTATATATTGATCTTGAAGATAACGATACTAAAATTACCATGTATTTTAGAGACATTGTCAATGCGGAAGCATTACAATTTGATTTGAATATCAATAGTAAAAGTGCGCATTTCAGTAATTTAAACATCGACATTACCAATTCAGCAGTAGAAGCTTTGTATGCAGACTCGACACAAGGAGAAAATTTATTTTTCTTGCAAACAATGGGAGGTCCAAAGGCAAAAGTTTCTTTTGAAAACATACAAGATTATATAGACAGTGGAAATGTTGTAATCAATAAAGCAGAATTAGTACTACCTACACAATATTATGTTTCTGATAAATATTTACCAGCGTCTGAATTATTTATTTTAAGAACCAACGCTTCTGGAAAAGAAGTTTTCTTACCTGATTTCTCTACGTCAGGAGGCTCTCTTTATGATTATTCAACAGCCAGTTATCGTTTTGATATTACTAGATATGTTGCTGGATTATTCAAAGGAGATTATGAATTAACTCCTATGACCATTATTTCTAATGGAAATGCTGTTACTGCTAATAGAGTAGTGTTCAATGGTTCAAATACTCAATTGAAGGATAAACCAAAATTAGTACTTACCTTTACCAGATATTAATATATAAAACCAAAAAATTATGTGTGGAATTGTTGCATATATCGGAAAACAAGAAGCCTTTCCTATTATATTAAAAGGTCTCAAAAGATTGGAATACAGAGGATATGATAGCTCAGGTATAGCTGTGGTAAACAATGATTCTTTGAATGTGTTTAAAAAGCAAGGAAAAGTAGCAATGTTAGAGGAATTTGTAACAGATAAAGACACCTCTGGATGTATAGGTATAGGACATACAAGGTGGGCAACTCATGGTTTGCCTACTGATGCTAACGCCCACCCACATAGCTCTGGAAATGAGAAATTTGCTTTGGTTCATAATGGAATTATCGAAAATTATGCAATAATAAAAGAAAACTTAATTAATAAAGGTCATACATTTTTAAGTGAAACAGATACAGAAGTATTAATGCATTTGATAGAAGAAATTTCTACTCAACATGATTGCGACCTATTTACAGCGGTTCGTTTAGCATTAAATGAAGTCATTGGAGCGTATGCCATAGTGGTTATTAATAAAGAAAACGACCAAGAATTAATAGCGGCCAGAAAAAGCTCTCCACTTGTAGTGGGTATAGGAAAAGGAGAATACTTTTGCGCCTCTGATGCCACACCCATTATAGAATTCACTAAAAATGTAGTCTATTTGGAAGATGGTGAGATTGCTAAATTAAGCCTTAAAGATGGTCTTAAATTAAAGACAATCAAGAACGAAACTAAAACTCCTTTTATTCAAAAGTTAGAAATGGAACTAGAAACCTTAGAAAAAGGAGGTTATGATCATTTTATGCTAAAGGAAATATTTGAGCAACCAAAGTCTGTACAAGATTGTATGCGAGGAAGGTTAGTTTTAAATGAAAATAAAGTTTCTTTAGGGGGTATATTGAATTATAAAGAACAAATTGTAAATGCAAAACGAATCATTGTTATTGCCTGTGGTACTTCTTGGCACGCTGGATTGGTGGGCGAATACTTATTTGAAGAATTGGCTAGAGTACCCGTAGAAGTAGAATACGCATCTGAATTTAGATATCGAAATCCCATTATTTATCCAGATGATGTAGTGATAGCCATTTCTCAATCTGGTGAGACAGCAGATACCTTAGCGGCTATCGAGTTAGCCAAGTCTAAAGGAGCAACGATAGTTGGTGTTTGTAATGTTGTGGGAAGTAGTATATCTAGAGCCACCGATTGTGGTAGTTATACACACGCAGGTCCAGAGATAGGAGTAGCTTCAACCAAAGCATTTACAGCGCAAGTAACCGTATTGACACTGATGGCTATGATGATTGGTAGAGAGAAAGGTACTATTTCTGACGAACGATTTACACGTTTGATGATTGATTTAGATAACATACCGCATAAGATAGAAAGTGTACTTAAAACAGATGCTCAAATCCAAAAAATTGCAGACATCTATAAAGATTCTCCCAACGCACTTTTCTTAGGTAGAGGGATAAACTTCCCCGTAGCCTTAGAAGGGGCTTTAAAACTAAAAGAGATATCTTACATACACGCAGAAGGATATCCTGCTGCAGAAATGAAACATGGACCTATTGCCCTGATTGATGAGGAAATGCCCACCTTTGTAGTGGCAACAAAAGATGGGTCTTACGAAAAAGTGGTTAGCAATATACAAGAAGTAAAAGCAAGAAAAGGAAAAGTAATCGCTATTGTTACTAAAGGAGATAAAGTGGTTAAAGGTATTGCTGACCATGTTATAGAAATTCCTAAAACAGATGACATGTTAGTGCCGTTAATAGCCACTATACCAATGCAACTGTTGAGCTATCATATTGCAGTAATGAGAAACTGTAATGTAGATCAACCTAGAAATTTAGCAAAGTCTGTTACCGTAGAATAAATTATATAGTTGAAGAACATTTTTATGGAGACTTTTAGCAAGTTTATTTCTTTTGTTTTTCATCCAATATTCATTCCGGTGTTAGCATTTTTAGGGTATTTACAAATAGACCATTATACGGTTTCTGCCATTGTTTCTTTGCCCAGTAGTGCATTTTGGACGGTACTAGCCTTTATCATTAGTTTTACCATTTTTTTACCATTATTAGGTATGAGCTTTATGATTTCATCTGGAATAATATCAGATTGGCAACTAAGAGAACATAAAGATCGAGTTCCCGTTATCCTTTTTAGCACAGTGCTGATGGGAATTCTTATTTACCTATTCAAAGGTATAGAAGAAACTGGAGGTCATTTATTTTATGAATTCTTTGGGGTTATTTTCGGAGGTATAATCGTGTCTTTAATCACAGCACTGATTAGTTACTTTTGGCAAATCAGCATGCATATTTCAGCTATTAGTGGTTTAGCAGGTGCTATGTTTGCGCTAACATCAATTCTTTATCCAATAGGAAATATCAATGATATCGTATTGTTAAATTCCATTATACTATTTGCAATTGGTATTACAGCAGTAGCAAGACTATCGCTCAACGCACACTCATTAATGCAAGTTTTTGCGGGTATGGTCGTGGGATTTGGAGTTGAATTTATGATTATCGTAAACGGATGGTATTTTTAATTCGATTTGCCTCCAATTTTGTATGCACTCTTTGGTTCTAACTTCTTTTTAATAGAAAAGAAGGTTTCGTCAATAGACTTAAGTGAGCCGTTTGGCGTGGGAGACATTGCTGGAGATTGTTGCAAATACCCATCTGGAGTGATTAAAAAATAGGAAGGCACAGAACGAATATTGTAATCCAATAAAACTTTAGAGTCGCCACCATAATGACCAAATTCCCAGGTATATTTCATTCTTTTATTAGCATACATAAAACCATCGAAATCGTTTTTTTTCGTATCTAAAGAGATACTAATAAAGGTAATGTATTTTTCATATTTTTCTTTCATTTGTGCCAGCAGCATTTGATCTTGTACGCTAGGTTTGTTCCATGAAGCCCAAAAACTTAAATACACATACTTACCCGTAAAGCTTTTCAATTCTTTGATTTTCCCATTTTTATCTGTCCACGAAAAATTAGGTGCTTTATTACCTGTTTTCATTTTATTTTGCAGCTTTAGGATATTATTTGCTATGATTCTATGCGCTTCTATTTTGCTATTTTTTCCAATGTTTTGGAGAAACATCTGAACATTATTTTTATTATAAAAAGGAGAATAATATGCTTCGTCCAAGGCGTTAAGCATTATCAGTTCTCTAAAGGTAACATTACGAAGGTAATAGTGCATCGCCATTACTTCATGTAACCTGTTTATGCTCGCTAAAGTATTTACAGCCGTAGTAGCCTTGTCTCTATTTACAATAGAAATATCAGACAAAAGATCCTTATAAAAATCCTTAATGAACACCATATAGGCTTCATTGTGATAAAGTATCGGTTGGGCTTTTATAAACCTTTCAAAGATTTTCAATTTATTCATTTCAGGTTCTTTCCGATCACTGAACAATGCAATTTTGGCGATGCTATATTTTACGTAATTTTTAAAGTATCTATTGGTTATTCCTTGATATTTTCCGTATATATTTTTTGCGAATTCCCCAAGACTATCTTGAAATTCTGGCCCTCTTGATAACAAACGCTGCATTTTGATAGAATCACCATACAAGAAATAATCAAACCGTATGTTGAAATCCATTATCAATGTGTTCAAATCGTTATTATCTAAGCGGTCAAAGACTAAGCGAACCGTATTTCCATTTAATTTTTGTACATAGTCATTTTCTTGCGGAAAACTCACATAATAATTGTCAGTAGCAGGGTCTAAATAGATGATTCCGTTCTTATCTTGAATGTGAATACTTGCTTTAATTCCTGATTTAACAGTTGTTTTAAAAACAAGCATTCCTGTGCTATCGATTATACCTTTATCCAATTCTTTTAACTCGTATGAAATATAATCTTCATAGGTGTACAGCCTTGCAGTCTGACCTTTGAAACCTGGAGCATAACAATGCACAGTACATTCTGATTGAGAGAAAATACCGAATATCGAAAATAGAAATACTATGTATAGAACTAATTTATGCATTTAATTATACGTTTAACTTATTAAAATGAAAACGTTACGCCTTCTGGTAAATACGAAGAAACATCTGCCTTGTTTTTAATCAATTCTCTAATGATCGAAGAAGATATTGCTCCATATTTTGCATCGGTCATGAGAAAGTAGGTTTCTATTTCTCCGTTTACAGATTTGTTCATCTCTGCTATAGATTTTTCATATTCAAAATCAATGCCATTTCTAAGTCCTCTTAATATAAAGTACGCAGTATTCTTTTCACAAAAATCTACAGTTAATCCATCAAATAATTGAACTTCCACATTAGAAAAATTAGAGAAAGCGTCTTGTATCATTTCGAAACGCTGCTCTTTGGTAAACAAGTACCTCTTACTTGTATTGGTTCCCATTGCGACTATTATTTTGTCAAACAACCCCGTAGCTCGTTCTACTACAGAATAGTGACCTAGTGTAATGGGAACCAATACAAGTAAGAGGTACTTGTTTACCAAAGAGCAGCGTTTCGAAATGATACAAGACGCTTTCTCTAATTTTTCTAATGTG
>CAMZLL010000210.1 GCA_947311505.1 uncultured Cryomorphaceae bacterium | reverse complement strand
TTGCGTGAGGGATAGGAACGGCATCCTCCGAAAGCTTTTTGGAGCTTTCGGAGATATAGTGGATAGCCCGACCCGAAGGGGCACGCCCAAAGCTTAAAAAACTTAACCATTTGTTTCTAAAGCTACCCTTTAATAAAATACTAACAAAACGATTCTTTTCTGTTCATAAAATTATTTCTGTACCACCGATAGATGCTTATCTTTGTACCTCATAAATTAAAGACAAGTTAAAATGAAAAATATATCAGTTATAGGTGCAGGTACTATGGGAAATGGCATTGCACATGTTTTTGCTCAATCTGGGTACACCGTTAGTTTAGTAGATATTTCGCAAGAAGCTCTTGACAGAGGTATGACTACCATTACTAAAAACTTAGATAGAATGGTTGCTAAAGAACGTATCTCAGAAGAGGATAAAAATAGCACATTGGCAAATATAACCACCTATACAGCGGTAGCTGAGGGTGTTAAAAATGCTGAATTAGTAGTGGAGGCTGCAACTGAAAATGTAGATTTAAAACTCAAAATCTTTAAAGATTTGGATGAAAAAGCTCCAGCAGGGTGCATTCTAGGTACGAACACATCTTCGATTTCAATTACTAAGATTGCTGCTGTAACGAATAGACCCGAAAAAGTAATAGGTATGCACTTTATGAACCCTGTACCGATTATGAAGCTCGTAGAGATTATCAGAGGGTATTCTACATCTGACGAGACCCTTCAAGTCATTATGGAGACCTCAAAATCATTGAAAAAAGTTCCTGTCGAGGTGAATGATTACCCTGGTTTTGTGGCAAACAAAATATTGATGCCAATGATTAACGAAGCAATAATTACACTTCACGAAGGTACAGCTGGTGTAGCAGAAATTGATACCGTTATGAAATTAGGAATGGCGCACCCAATGGGACCTTTGCAGTTGGCCGATTTCATAGGTTTAGATGTTTGCTTAGCCATATTAAAAGTATTGCAAGATGGATATGGGACTGCTAAATATGCCCCTTGTCCTCTCCTAGTGAATATGGTTACTGCTGGCAAACTCGGAGTAAAATCTGGAGAAGGATTTTATACCTGGGGACATAAAACAAAAGAACTAATCGTTGCTGACAACTTCAAGAAGTAACACCTCAAACAACTGCTATCAACTAACTAAAACACAACACAATACAACAAACACAAAATAGATGCATAAGAATTTTAAAAACATAGAAAAAATAGTTTACGGAAGAGGAGCTTTCAATCAAATGGACGACATTTTAGATCCGATACGAACTAGAAATGACAATTTCTTTGTGTTTGTTGTTGATGCCTATTTTGAAGGAAAAGAATTGGCTACACGAATTCCTGTGCGACCAGAAGATGTGTTGCTATTTATAGATGTAGATCCAAAAGAGCCCACTACTGACCAAATAGACGAATTAAGAGATTCTGTTATGGCATCAAAAGGATTGCCTAGCGGCATAGTAGGAATAGGAGGAGGTTCGATTATGGACATAGCAAAAGCATCTTCCCTGATGTTTACAAACGAAGGAACTAGTCCGCAGTACCAAGGTTTAGACCTGATTAAGAATGAGGGAATTTACCATTTAGGCGTACCCACAATTAGTGGAACAGGTGCTGAATGTTCGATGACCGCTGTACTTAGTGGTCCAGAAAAAAAGCTAGGATTGAAATGCGAATATACGGTATTCAATCAGGTAATACTAGATCCAGAACTAACAGTTTCGGTACCGAGAAACAAATGGTTCTATACCGCAATGGACACATTTATACATTGCGTTGAAAGCAAGTGTGGCATCAATTATAATATTTATTCAAAAGCCTATGGCGACACCGCATTAGAACTTTGCAAGGAGGTCTTTCTTGGAGATAATTCTGGGCAAAACACTGAGATTGATGAAAAACTAATGATGGCATCCTTATTTGGAGGATTAAGCCTTACTTATTCAGAAGTAGGCGCTTGCCATTCATTGTCTTATGGTCTTAGTGTTGTTTTAGGGATGAAACATTGCTACGCCAACTGTATAGCCTTTAAACATTTGAAAGAGTTTTACGGAGATTATGTAGCTGATTTTGAAAAAATGATAGCACATCACAACATAGAATTACCTCAAAACCTGAGTAAAGATTGGACTGAAGAACAAATAACCCAAATGGCAGAAGTTTCTATAAACCTACCCTTTATGTGGCGACATGCTATAGGCGAAGATTGGGAAAACAAATGGGGACTGGAAGACATCAAAGCACTATACAGAAGAATGTAACACACTCAACAAAGGATTCATATAACCTAACAAAAGAAACTCATAACAAACACTTTAAATGAAGTCATTAACTAAAAATAATTTTAAATTCCCCAAACAAATAAATCATTACGTAGGAAAGGTTAGAGACGTTTATAATATTGACAACGACAAATTAGTAATGGTTGTCAGCGATCGAATTTCGGCTTTTGATGTGGTGCTACCCAAGGGAATCCCCTACAAAGGTCAAGTTCTCAATCAGCTTGCAGTTAAGTTTCTAAAAGCTACCGAAGATATAGTTCCAAATTGGCTTATTGATGCTCCAGATCCAAATGTTAGTGTAGGTTTGATGTGCGAAACGTATAGAGTAGAAATGGTGATAAGAGGTTATCTAGTAGGGCACGCTTGGCGGGAATACAAAGCAGGAAAACGTATGCTTTGCGGAGTTGCACTTCCAGAAGGAATGGTTGAAAATCAGAAGTTTGCAGAACCAATCATCACACCAGCAACAAAAGCTGAAGAAGGACATGATGAAGATATCTCTAGAGAAGAAATCATAAAACAAGGGATTATCCCTGAAGAAGAATACATCCAATTAGAGAAGTACACTAGAGCAATCTATCAAAGAGGTGTAGAGATAGCTGCAAAACAAGATTTAATCTTAGTGGACACCAAGTACGAATTTGGAAAAAAAGATGGGGAAATCTATTTAATTGACGAAATACACACTCCCGACTCTTCCCGATACTTCTATGCCGAAGGTTATCAAGAAAGACTTGATAAAGGAGAACCACAAAAACAGCTTTCGAAAGAGTTTGTGAGAGAATGGCTAATGGACGGAGGCTTCCAAGGAAAAGACGGACAAGTTATTCCAGAAATGACAGAGGACTTTGTAAATCTTGTAACCAACAGATATATTGAACTTTACGAAAAAGTAACTGGTGAAACTTTTGTAAAAGCAGACACTTCAGATATACTAAATCGTATAGAGTCAAATGTTTTGGAATATCTAAAATAGAAAAGAACAACCTTCCTGTTTCACAAACTCATCCATCACTTTATATCACATCAACTCCAAAGAGAAAACACATCAACTGCCTATTCCTTGGAGCATAAACTGCCTATTTATAATAGGCGAGTTGGTTACTGTAGAAATGAAACCAGATAGACATTTGGGTAAGTTTATTTAAACTAAAATTACTACACCTCAATACCTACCGGACAATGGTCTGATCCAAACACTTCGTTTAAGATAAACGCATCTTTCACATCTGGTACTATTTGATCGCTTACTAAGAAGTAATCCAGTCGCCAACCTACATTCCTATCTCTGGATTTCATTCGGTAACTCCACCAAGAATACTTAATTTCTTGCGGGTAAAAATGCCTGAACGAATCAGTGTATACAGATTTTAGAAAATTATCCATTCCTTCAATTTCCTGCTCGGTATATCCAGGCGTTTTATTAAAATTGGATTTTGGATTTTTTAAATCAATAGGCTGATGCGCTACATTCATATCTCCACAAACGATAACTGGTTTTGATTTTTCTAACTCCAACATATGATTTAGCAAGTCTTTATCCCATTGTTGTCTATATGGCAATCTTTTTAGCCCTCCCTGACTATTGGGAACATAAGTCGTTATCAAATAAAAAGAATCAAATTCTGCCGTCACTACCCTACCTTCCTGATCGTGCTCTTCTATGCCTAATCCATAAGACACACTTATCGGTTCTTTTTTGGAGAGAATGGCTGTTCCGCTATATCCTTTTTTCACAGCACTGCTTACATACCAATTGTATTCGCCCGCAAGTGGCTCTAGCACTTCTGCTACTTGATCGTCTTGTGCTTTTGTTTCTTGAAAACAAATTATATCTGCATCCAAATCTCTTATAATATCAATCAAACCTTTTTTTGCTACAGCACGTATTCCGTTTAAATTCCAAGATAGTATTTTCATTCTATTGTATTTTTTTTCAAAAATAACAGTTTTTATAACGTTAGCTCTATAAACTTATCAAGATTATATTTAACAAGCTCCTTTTCACTTACTTTTGTTACATTGAAAAAAAAACAGCACTATGCAACTATTTTTTAAAAGCTTCTTTCTTTACGCAATACTACTCACTGTGAGTAAGACAACACTTGTGAGTGCGCAAGAAGACATACATGTAGAAACAGTCATTCAAAAAGGGCACATACAACCAGTAACCTGTGTGGCATACCATCCTACTGGCGACTATTTTGCATCTGGTAGTCTGGATCAATCCATAAAAATATGGAGCATCCAATCGGGAAAGATTATCAGAACAATAAATATACACACGAGCAAAATTCAGCACCTTTCTATATCCAAAGATGGTAAAAAATTACTTTCTTCGGATACCGATAATAACATATATGTAAGTGATATTCTCACTGGAAAAATACTAGAAAAATATAACTATCAATCGAATCAATTCTATTTTACAAGTGTCGCATTCAGTGCTGACGAATCCAACCTACTAGCAGGAAGCAATAGAGAGCAGTTTTATGTTATCAACCGAGAGCATCACAGTCATAAAATCTATAATAAAGGGGGGCAGCTATTGTACACCCTTTTTCAATGGCTGCCATCACAAATAAAGTGGTCGACTTTTACGACTACAACTACAACCACTTGAACATAATAGACCGAAATATTAATGACACCCTTTCCCTAAACTTTGACAAAGCCTATAACTATTCATTTTCTCCTGATGGCACTCAACTGCTTATAGGATCTACAAAATTATTTGCTAAAGTATTTGATACTGAATCTGGTCAAGAATTATTTACCCTTACTCCCAATACAGAAAAACAATGTGATGGATGCAACATAGACCTAGCATATAGCTCTGACGGCAAACGAATAGCTACTTACGACAGGTATTCTGGAGTTTCACTTTGGAACGCTAAAAATGGAAAGTTACTTTTTCAAATACACACTGGCGAACAACGTTTTGCAGATTTAACATTTAGCCCATTGAATAACTACATACTTCTAAATAATGACGACCACTGTGCGGTATATGACCTCAAAACTAGAGCTAAAATATGGGAATTAAAAAGTAAACACCTTAATAATTTCAATCCTAAATTCAGTCCTGATGATTCTTATGTATTGATAGCCGATAAAAACAATACGATCTCAAAATACGATATTAAAAAATCCATCAAAACAAAAAACTTCAAAGGGTTGGGAAATGAAAATTCAGCAGCAATTAGTTTTGATTATTCCAGATGGATTGATATTGGAATTTTAAATTTTTTGAAGTATAAAACTCCTATGGAGATTGCACCTAATGGCAGCACGCTTGTGCAAGGGAAAATTGACAGTACCATTATTCTTACAGATATTAACTCTGGAAGAACCCTCAAAGCCTTAAAAGGACATTCGCAACAAGTAGTACCGCTTGCTTACTCACCAGACAGTACTACATTAGCTTCTGGCGATGCATCTGGACGACTTATCATCTGGGATACAAAAACTTGGAAAATAAAAAATAAAATCAGTGCACATTACAATGTAATCCTTGATGTGATATACAACTCTGATGGTTCAGAATTGCTATCTAGCAGTTGGGATGGAGACATTAAACATTGGGACGTAAATTCTGGCAAACTAATAGGAAGTATTCACCTTGAAAAATCATCGGCATATAAAATTGCTTTTTCAAAAGATGACTTATACATTGTTGTTGCGGATTTAGACCACAAACTCTACTTGTACGAGCAGATACCAAAGAGAAAATTCAATCTTACACAGGGCACACCAATACGATATCTGATTTTGTAATAAATGCTAAAAACAATCTGATTATCAGTGCTAGTTGGGACGGTAGTGTTCGTTTTTGGGATTTTAAATCGGGGGTACTAAACCATAAACTAAAGTTAAATTCACAATCTGCTCTGCTCTCATTGACCAAAAAAAAAGATAATCCTTTGTTATTTATAGGGTGTAATGATAGGAAAATTGTTTGCTATAATTATAAAACGAAACAAATCGTAACACAATTCACTGCGCATCAAAGTGGTGTATCCGAACTAAAATTGCACCCTATACAAGATGTGTTATATTCTAGAAGTGTAGAAGGAGAGATAAAAGTTTGGAATGCCAATGACTTCACAGAAAAAATGACCTTTTTGCAAATAAATGAATCGGATTGGCTGGTATCACAACCAGAAGGATATTTTGATGGAACTTCTAATGCTATGAAGTATATAAATTATGTGGCAGGTATGAAAGCATTAGAAGTAGGTTCGTTTTTCAAGAAATACTACTACCCTAACCTATATAAGCACATCCAAAATGGACAACGTTTTATCGATGATGAACAAGGCATCAATTCTTTGATGAACGATATCCCCTTATATAATTTGCAATTTAAAAATATAAAAAACAATATTATAAACACTAAACCCGACACTACATACACCTTCACGACCAACACACTAACACTCGATATAGTACTACAGAAAAAATATGATAACATAGCAAAGATACGAGTATATAATAATGGTAAATTAATCAAAGACGAATCGTTTGCTCAGGAAATTGAGTTTAGAGGCAACAAAACCACAAGGAGTGTTGATATTGAGCTCATTCCTAAATTAAACAAAATCAGCTTTGAACTGACAACCACTAAAGGTATCACAACTCCAAGAAAAACAATATCTATAAACTACAACTCTGAACGCGGTAAAACAGACATTTTTATACTTTCATTAGGAATCAATGAATATGAAAACCCTAAATACAACCTTAATTATGCAAAAAACGATGCTCAAAGCTTCATCAAGACATTAAGTAAGAGTTCTGCTCAAATTTTTAATCATGTGTATGAATACTCTCTTTATAGTAAAAACGTAACTAAAGAAAATGTTCTAAAAAAAATAGAAGACATCCAGAAAACTATCGGACCGGAAGATGTTTTCGTATTTTTCTATGCTGGTCATGGTATAATGTCCGAAAAACAACACAACAGCAAAGGGGATTTCTTTTTAATAATGAGCGACATTACGAACTTATATGGAGATCATAAAATGCTTGAAAACAAAGGCTTTTCGGCTAAAGAACTATTAAATATCTCAAAAGAAATAGTGGCGCAAAAACAGATATATGTACTAGATGCTTGTCAATCTGGAGGTGCGCTAAATGCTCTAGCAGTAAGAGGTGTGGCGCAAGAAAAATCTATGGCACAATTAGCTAGAAGTACAGGAACATTTATACTAACTGCATCGCAAGATTTTGAATATGCCAACGAAGCAAGTTCGCTTAAACATGGTTTGTTCACCTATGCTATTTTAGAAATTCTAAACGGTAGTGCGTCAGCTGCTGCAAAAGACGAAACCATTTCTATTTATCAATTAAAATCTTATGTAGAATCGAGAGTACCCGAATTGTCAAAACTACATAATGGAAGTCCTCAATTCCCTACAGGATATAGTTTTGGCAATGATTTTCCAATAGGAGTGGTAAAATAGAATTTCTTTATCTTCTAGCAAAAATAAATTCAATAGATAATTGGTATTAAATGCAGTTTTGAAAAACATTCTAGCCCTTCATTTTCATTTTTTCCTTTCTCAATTTATTTAACCTCACATTCATTTTAGATTTATCGACTGCATACCCTTCATAACCAGGTACATCTTTCATATCTTTTAAAAAGTCTGTTGAAACTACTACTTTCTTATCTCGAGAGATCAAAGTAACTCCTGATAACTCGTTATAATCAATTAAATCCATATAAACCGTTTTCGTACCTGCGTATTTTTCAAACACCTCTTCCAACTCATTTACAGTTTCTTTGGTAACCAACGAACCGTCAAATTCCAGATAAATTTTCTTGAGCAAGCGATCTCTCAGATTAGTAAGCAGCTCTATATACTGTACGCCATATTCTTTTTGCTTGCCATCAGGGTTAAATTTCTTTCCTTTTAATTTGACATCTCCTTTTACAAATAAGAAGTTTCCTGGAGCTAAAAAATGAGAAAGCTTAAGGTAGGTTTCTCCAAAAATTCTAAACTCCATAGAACCAGATTTATCTTGCAACTCGAAGAAACCGTACTTATTTCCTTTTCTACTTTCAAGATGCGCCATGTTACTAATAATTCCAGCCACACTAAATTCTTTGTTGGGCAATTCGTTGATACGGGTAGAAAGCAAACTTAAATTCATATCGCAAAAGTTTTCCACCTCCAAACTGTAGTCGTCCATTGGATGCCCTGATATATATATGCCCACGACATCCCTTTCTTTGCTTAATTCTTGAAAAATAGACCATTCTTCCACATCGGGTATAGCAGGTGTAGGGATCTCCACATCACCACCGCCAGACATATCAAATAAACTTACTTGATTTGAGTTTTGTCCCTCTTGATATGCTGCTCCATATTTTAACGCTTTCTCAATAAGTGTTCTACCTTTTTCATCTTGACCAAAGTATTGTGCACGATGCATATCTCCTTCAAAACCGTCCATTGCTCCGCCATAAGCGAGACTTTCAAGCACACGTTTATTACAATCTTTCAGGCTGACACGTCTTACCATATCAAAAATAGATTTAAAAGGTCCGTTCTCTTTTCGCTCAGCTACTATAGCTTTTACAGGTCCTTCTCCTACCCCTTTCATTCCGCCCATACCAAAACGAACTTCGCCTTTATCGTTGACAGCAAATTTGTAATAACTCTCATTGACATCAGGTCCTAACACCTTAAGTCCCATTCGCTGACACTCTTCCATAAAGAAAGATACCGTTTTGATGTCATTCATGTTATTACTTAGTACCGCAGCCATATATTCCGCAGGGTAATGTGCTTTGAGATAAGCGGTTTGATAGGCAATCCAAGCATAACATGTAGAGTGTGATTTATTAAAGGCATAGGAGGCAAATGCTTCCCAATCTTTCCAAACTTTTTCTAATATTTTTCGTTTATGCCCCTTTGCTTCTCCCCTATCTAGGAAGATGGGTTTCATTTTATCCAGTACTGCCTTTTGCTTTTTCCCCATTGCCTTACGCAAGGTATCAGCTTCACCTTTTGTAAAATCGGCTAACTTTTGAGAAAGTAGCATTACTTGCTCTTGATACACTGTAATACCGTATGTTTCCTTTAGGTATTCTTCCATAGCATCCAAATCGTAGACTACTTCGGCAAGACCTAGCTTACGCTGAATAAAATCTGGGATATATTCAATAGGGCCAGGTCGATACAATGCATTCATGGCGATCAAATCCGAAAACTCAGAAGGTTTTAAATCCTTCATATGTTTCTGCATACCAGGAGATTCATATTGGAATATCCCAACCGTTTCGCCACGAGCAAAAAGCTCATACGTCTCGGTATCGTCAATAGGAATTTCTTCTATATCAATTTCTATTCCATGTCTAGCTTTAACTATTTTCAAGGTATCCTTAATCAAAGTTAGCGTTTTCAAACCCAAGAAATCCATTTTTAACAGCCCCGCATCTTCTACCACCGAGTTATCAAATTGTGTACACCACATAGAAGAATCTTTAGCCAAAGCTACAGGCACATGCTCTCGAATGTCACTTGGCGTAATGATTACTCCACAAGCATGGATACCAGTAGTCCGCATAGAACCTTCAATAGCTTTTGCTTTACGAAGCACTTCCCCTTCCATTCCTCTTTGCTTAAGAATGTCTTTCAATTCCAAAGCCATAGTCATCTGTTCACTCCCTAGTTTCTCAGCCAATTTCTCTTCGTCCATAGCAAAGAGTTTGTTGAGTTTCATATCGGGCACCAACTTGGCAATACGATCTGTATCTGGCAAGGGCAAATCCATAACCCGACCAGCATCTCGAATAGAAGATTTAGCCGCCATAGTACCGTAGGTAATAATTTGCGCCACTTGATTAGACCCATATTTATCTATTACCCATTGAATGACACGCCCTCTACCTTCATCGTCAAAATCAATATCGATATCGGGCATTGATACACGCTCAGGATTAAGAAAACGCTCAAAAAGCAAGTCGTACTTTATAGGATCTATATTGGTTATTTTAGTACAATAGGCAACCGCAGAACCTGCGGCCGACCCCCTTCCTGGCCCAACAGATACTCCCATATCTCTAGCGGCTTGTATAAAATCTTGAACAATCAAAAAATAACCAGGGTAACCCGTTTTTCGGATTACTTCAAGTTCAAAATCTAATCGTTCTCGAATTTCATCTGTTATTTCTTCGTATCGTTCGGCTGCTCCTTCATAGGTCAATTGACGCAAGTAATTATTCTCCCCAATTTTAAGACTTGGATCTACTGTATCTCTTGGATCTTGCAATTCCTTAGGAATATCAAAAGCAGGTAACAATACGCTTCTTCCAAGTGTAAAAGGTTCTATTTTATCTACTATTTCTTGTGTTCGTTCTATGGCTTCTGGCAAATCTGCAAAAGTCTTTTTCATTTCTTCTTGAGTTTTGAAATAAAAATCGTCATTGGGAAAACCAAACCTAAAACCTCGTCCTTTACCGATTGGTGTACTTTTAGTAACGCCATTCTTTACACACATCAACACATCGTGTGAGTCTGCATCTTTTTTATCAATGTAAAAATTATTATTGGCAGCAAAATACTTGACATCATATTTCTTAGCAAATTTCATCAATATTTTATTGACCAATTCTTCTTCTTCTAATCCATGTCGGTTTAATTCTACATAAAAGTCATCTCCAAACTGTTCTTTCCACCATACAAACGCTTCTTCTGCTTGTTTTTCGCCAATATTTAAAATCAATTGTGGCACATCACCATCCAAACCTCCAGTGGTAACTATTATATCTTCTTTTAAAGTAGGAATGATAGTTTTATCAATTCGAGGCACATAGTACTTGCCTTCTACATGAGCTGCAGATGCTAATTTTGAAAGATTGTGATACCCTTTTTTATTCTTTGCTAAAAAAGGAACTAAATGACCGTTATCCTTTACCGATTTGTTATGCATGTCTTTACAAACGTACAACTCTGCTCCTACAATTGTTTTTATAAACGAATCGCTCAACTCCTCTATATCGACATGCAGATTATCTATTTCTTCTGATGTTAAAGGAATTTCTTTATCCTCTCCAGATTCATCATCTACTATGGTTTTATAACCTTGCGTAATTAATTTTTCGGCATCTTTAATTTTACTTTCTACTCCTTTATTGTACTTTACCCCTGCATTCACAAAATGAAATGCCGCCATCATATTATCGGTATCTGTAAGCGCAACTGCTGGACTTCCGATTTTTGCTGCGGCATTGATAAGGTCATCTATTTTAGTTGTAGATTGCAATATGGTAAACTGCGAATGATTATGCAGATGGGAAAACCTAACGTTTTTTAACCTTTTAAGATTTTCTTTTATTTCTGCTTGTGAAATTTGAGGAGCTACATCTTCGCCTAATTCTTTTCTTATTCGATCACTTTCGGCTTTGAGGTTTAGATGTTTCAAACCGACTGGCTCTATTGTATTTGGATTTTCAACCAAGAAGCGATCAAAATATTGTTCGTCAACTTGCAGTTCTTCTATTGAATAATTTTTTAAACGAATCAATTCTAAAAAACAACGGGTAGTAGCTTCCACATCGGCAGTAGCATTGTGAGCTTCACCAAAAGGAGCGTTGAATAGATGTTGATGCAACTCCGTAAGTGATGGAAATTTGAATTTCCCTCTCCCTCCAGGTATTTGACAGAGATTGGCCGTCTTTTCGCTCATAGTATCGAGCAAAGGTATTTTTTCAAGATCTGTTTCTACTCCATAACGATAAAGCTCGCACCCCATTACATTGATGTCAAACGTAATATTTTGCCCCACTACGAATTTTGACTTTTTAAGTACAGCCGCAAACTCTGCTAGCACTGTTTGCACATCTACACCTTGCTGCGTAGCTAGCGCAGTAGATATACCATGTATTTGTTCGGATTGAAATGGAATATCAAAACCATCTGGAATAACTAAGAAATCTTTTTGCTCCACCATCTTCCCCATATCATCGTGCAGTTGCCAAGCAATCTGTACACATCTAGGCCAGTTTTCGGTATCGGTTATTGGGGCTTTAAAATTCTTTGGAAGTCCGGTTGTTTCGGTATCAAATACTAAATACATGTTGTTAAAATCTTAGATTGGTATTGCAATAAATAATCAGGATTATAAAAATAGTAAACTTGCAAAAAGTAATGCTATAAAAGTTATTGAGTTTATTAACAAAGTAAACCGACTCTATATTGTTATTATAAAATAGTTGATGTCTTAGTTAAATTTTCATTTCAAACGATGCTATAGCAAATAATAGCTTAGTTCAAAAAAGAAATAAATTGCTTAATTTTCCTTAATGGCTTTAAATAAAGTGTAAAAAAATACGGTTTGATTTCGTTTATTTCCCAGGCCATTCGATCTTCTTTATTTGCTTTTAGCCTGTTACCAACAGTCACGTTACTTTGTCCTCCCACTCTCATTTTAGTGATAATCTGAGGTAAATACGCCAATGATATTTTATGTTTGTGAATCATCCGAAGCATACATTCATAATCTGCTGCAGATTTTAATTTGAGGTTATATGCCCCATATTTTTGGTAGCAATCTTTCTTTACAAAAAAGGTTGGATGAGGAGGCATCCAACCATACTTGAATGCTCCTTGTTTATAAAACCCTGACTTCCAAGTTCTTGTTATTTTACTTGTATCTACTCTTTCTACATAGACTAAGTCTGCATATAATGCATCATGGTCCCCTATGGTTTTTACCACATTGTCAATAACAGAGTCGTTTGCATAAATATCGTCCGAATTAAGTATGCCAATAATAGTTCCAGAAGCTCGTTTTACTCCTTTGTTCATCGCATCATAAATTCCTTTATCAGGTTCTGAAATGAAAATAGAAATATCCTGTTTATACTTATCTATTATATTAAGTGTATCATCTGTAGAACCTCCATCTATAATAATGTATTCTATATTTTTATAGCCTTGATTAACAACAGACTTTATTGTATCTTCGATTGTTTCAGCACTATTATAAGCTATAGTTATGATGCTTACTTTCATGACTTTTTAATTTCTCTTTTTCGAATAGCTTTAGCAGGGTTGCCTTGATATATAGTGTATGATTCAAGGTGATGTGTTGCTACAGAATTGACTGCCAAAATAGAATGTGATTTGCACTTTACACCTGGGCAAACTACGGATTTTGCCCCTATCCAAACGCCTTCTTCAATAATGATGTCTCCAACTATCAAATCAAATGCTTCTTTTTTGTAATGATGATTTCCACATAGTATCATCGCTCCTTGAGAGATACAAGCATTATCGCCAATGAGAACTTCACCAAGATTGTCTATCCAAACTTGCTCTCCTATCCATACATTTTTTCCTATTGTCAATTTCCAAGGGTATTTTATGTTGACATTTGGTTTTATAACCACTCCTTCTCCAATTTCAGCGCCAAATAGTATCAACAAATTTACTTTAAGTCCACTCAAAGGAATGTATTTATTTTGCATTATCAATGCGTTAAAAAAAAACCATGTAGCTCTTTTTATTTTAGGTCCTGGGTTGTACCAGTCATTATTGAATTTTGAAAGATCTGTCTTATTCATTACTTGCAAAGATAGTTAATTTATAAGCAAGATTAAACTTTCACTATCTCAAAAGATTTACATGCCCGGTGTATTTGTGTACTTTGTTGTAGGTATCTTTTACCGATATTTTCCATACATAAGTATCTTGTTGGGATAGAATCCCCTTATAAGTACCATCCCAAGATGCTCCAACTATATTACTTTCATACAGAAGTAATCCCCACCTATCAAAAATCATCAAATTTGATTCTACCACATTTAAAACCACAGGTTGAAACAGGTCATTGATGTTATCTCCATTTGGGGTAAAACTATTGGGCACATATATATTTGTAATAGCATTGATACGAACAGAATGCATTGTAGTATCGGGACAATTGTTAATAGTATTTACAAAAAGAGTAATATCAATGACATGTTTCAACCTGTGGTTTTAAATGTGGTAGAATCAAATTTGATGATTTTTGATAGGTGGGGATTACTTCTGTATGAAAGTAATATAGTTGGAGCATCTTGGGATGGTACTTATAAG
>CAMZLL010000209.1 GCA_947311505.1 uncultured Cryomorphaceae bacterium | reverse complement strand
TTAGTTTTCAGACTATTAATGGACAAACTCACAAACAGCTAATTCAATTTGCTGATGAAAATTTTGAAGCTGGCGATTATTATGGTGCTTCCTTATATTATGAACAAGCTATGAAAATAGACTCTGTTGACATTCATCTACTGTACAAATACGCCACTTCGCTACGCAAATACAATAATTATGAACTTGCTGAATATTACTATACCAAAGTAACTGACAAAGATAAGGGTGGCGCATGTTTAAAGACGCTTTCTTTTGGAAAGCTATGATGCAAAAGTATAATGGAGATTATAAAACTGCTAGTAAATCATTTAAAAAAGTAAAATCACTTTATGGACGAAAAAAAAATGACTACTACTATTTAAAAGCAAAAAAAGAAATAGCTTCTTGCAGTTTCGCAAGAAGACAACAAAATGATTCTATTGAAAATTGTGAAGTTAAAAACATAGGCGATCAACTTAACACCACCAATTCAGAATTTAGTGCCGTTAAAATAAACAATGACCTATATTTTAGTTCGCTTAGAAGTAACAAAGTAGGCGAAGAATTAGAAATTTTTGCGCCAAACGAATACAAAGTTGCTATATACAAAGCAAAACAAGAAGGGGGATGGAAAACACAAAACAAATTAGATAGTACTATCAATAGTATGCTCAGCCACTCTGCCAACGGCACATACGATTCTATTCATAAAATATTTTACTTTACAAAATGCGATAGTTTGAGCCACTGCGAAATATACAGCTCTAAATTTGATGGGCAAAAATGGATCACCCCTACCCGACTTCCCGATAAAATAAACCAAAAAGCAACTACATCTACACAACCCAATCTAGCACACTTAGATGGAAAAGATTATTTGTTTTTTGTTTCCAATAGAAAAGGAGGTATTGGAAATTTAGATATATACGTCTGTCAGGTTTTAGACGGAAATACGTTTACAAAGCCCACCAATTTAGGTAAAGAAATCAACACTATGGATGCTGATATTACTCCTTTTTATCATTCAAAAAGTAAGACTTTCTATTTTAGTAGCTCTTGGCACAATGGATTTGGAGGGTTCGATGTTTTTAAATGTGTGGGGACTCCCGAAAATCTATCCGAACCCGAAAATATGTTGCCCCCTATCAACACGCAATGGAACGACTTCTACTACTCCATTGACAACGAGGAACTCAATGGTTTTCTAACTTCAAATAGATTGGGTGTATTTTATAAAAAAGGACCTACATGTTGCAATGATATTTGGGAAGTCAACTTCAAAGAAGACCCCAAACCAGATGAACTAGTCATAGAATCGTTAGATGATTTAAATAAGTACCTTCCTGTTACGCTCTACTTTCATAACGATAGACCAGGACCGCGGAGTATGGACACTACTGTGGCTGACAATTACTTGACTACTTATGAAAAATACAAAGCACTACAGCCTACCTACAGAAAAGAATACAGCAAAGGACTAAGTGGCGTTCCTGAAATGGACGCAAGATTAGACATAGACGACTACTTCAAACACTATGTAGATAAAGGTGTCAAAGATTTGGAATTATTTACTAGTTTATTATTAGAAGAATTAAAAAAAGGTCAAAAAATAGAAATTACCATAAAAGGATTTGCAAGCCCATTAGCAAAAACAGAATACAATGTCAACCTGACCAAACGTAGAATATCATCCTTAATAAATTACCTCAGAGCCTATGGAAATGGAGAATTTAATGCTTACATTGACAAAAACGCTGACAATGGTGCAGAATTAACTTTCCTAAAAATTCCATTCGGAGAATATACTGCAAACACCAATGTAAGTGACGATTATTACGACCAACGTAACTCTATATACAATCGCAAAGCCGCAGTAGAACGTAAAATAGAAATTCAATCAATTACCTTTGCCAAAAAAGACAGTATATATGCAGGGCTTACTGTACCCAATGGCACGTTTGATTTTGGAAAAGTAAACAAAGGAGATATAGTAAAGCATTCATTTATTATTAAAAATACAGGAAACAACCCCCTAAACATACTAAAGGTAGTTTCTGGTTGTGATTGTGTTTCAGCATCGTATGAAGCTACAACAATAGCACCAGGCGCAACTGCAAACATTACTATAGAAATGAATACTAAAAATCTAATCGGGAAACATGTAAAATCCATAACTGTAATTGCAGATTCGTTTCCAAGAACAAAAAGATTGGTTGTAACTGCTGAGATAATGGAAAAATAAGTCCTTTTAGCATTTTAAAATCCATTATTTCGTTAGGGACAACCTTGTTACTACTCGTTTCATTTTCTTTTGAATAACTTTAAAATGATGCTCATCTTCAGGAGCAATCAACGAAATAGCTACTCCTTTTTTACCCGCTCTTCCCGTTCGCCCTATCCTATGAATATAATCCTTCGGAGATCGTGGCAACTCGTAATTTATAACCAATGGCAAGTCAACAATATCAATACCACGCCCTATTAAATCGGTAGCAATAAGTATTTTTAAACTTCCACTTTTAAAGTTATCCAAAGCCTCTCTTCTAGCCCCTTGACTTTTGTCTCCATGAATAGCAGCAGCATAAAAACCATTCTTTCGCAATTTATCAACAATGTTATCTGCCTTATATTTAGAAGAAGCAAAAACCAAGACTTGCTGATCTTTATACTCTTTTAATAATCTGCGCAACAACGGACCTTTTTCTGCAGCAGCAATGTAATACGCAAATTGATCTATATCATCTAAAGAAACATCTTCTTCTGCTATTTTCACTACTTTGGGCTCATTTAATGTCAGCTGTTTAATTTGTTTTATGTTCTTATTTAAAGTTGCCGAGAATAATAAATTTTGTCTTTTTTCAGGAAGTAAATCTAATATGCGTTCCATTTCGTTTCGAAAACCCATATTGAGCATTTTGTCCGCTTCATCCAACACTAGAGTTTGTACCTCAGACAAATGAACTGCTTTTGAGGCTATCAAATCGAGTAGCCTTCCGGGAGTAGCTACCAATACATTGACATTTTGAAGACCTATCATTTGCGGATTGATAGACACTCCACCATAAACCGTAAAAGTCTTGATACGTACTGGTAACCCAGAAGAAAACACTCTAAAAACATCGCCTACTTGTATTGCTAACTCACGAGTTGGCAGCAAAACCAAAACATTGACATGTCGATTTTTAGTGGATCCATTTTTTTGTAAATTTTGAAGAATGGGCAACACAAAACTTGCCGTTTTCCCCGACCCCGTTTTTGCAATACCCAAAATATCTCTACCGTTCAAAACCTCTGGAATCACTTCTTTTTGAATGGGATAAGGCGATGAATAACCTTGTGAATCTAATACAGAAATTAGAGAATCTATTAATCCAAATGATTGAAATGACATAATAATTTATTTTTCTACGAAAGTAAGTAAAAAATATAGACGTAAACTGTATCTTTAGCACCTATTAAATCTGAAAAATGTTTTCAAAAGAAGAAGCAAAAGAACTTATAACCTTATTCTGGACGAGCTACGGCAAGTATATGAATAAACACCATTCTAAATATAGCAAAAATATAAAATGGGTAAATTATAAAACCAATGTAAAAGGTGTCTTCCTAAGATTGAGAGCTTCTAAAAATCAAGCAGAGATCAGTATAGAACTACAACATAAAAATAATGACATCAGACATTTGTTTTATGAACAGTTTACGGAATTAAAAACCGTATTCACTGCCGCAGCAGGGGAATGGATTTGGGAGAAAGATATTTATAATGAAAATGAAATTCAGATTTCCAAAATCTATTTGCAACTCAATAATGTCAACATTTATAATAAAAATACTTGGCAAGATTGCTTTCGCTTCTTCGAAAAACATATCTTAGCATTTGATGACTTTTGGGCTGACTTTAGTGAAGTAGTCAAACAATTAGAGGATTAAACAAAATAAAAATGAACAGTAAACACTTATTATTAACCGCACTTTCAGTATCTGTATTGACCTTTTGCAACACAGAAAAAAGCAAACAAACCAATCAAGAAGAATCACAAAAAATGACACAAAGCAACGAAAATATCGCAGCCCCTATCTGCAAAAAAAAGCCCACAACATTTACCAACCATGGTGTAAAACGAACGGACGATTATTATTGGTTAAACAATCGTGAGAATGTAGAAGTTATCGACTATTTGAATAACGAAAACAACTATACGAAAAAGAAAATGGCTAAAACAGAACAATTGCAATCGGAATTGTTTAAAGAAATGAAAGCTCGTATAAAAGAAGACGATTCTTCTGTACCGTACTTTAAAAATGGATATTATTATAAAACGAAATTTGATAAAGGTTCTGAATACCCTATTTTTTGTCGAGCAACAAAAGAAGATTTTAGCGACTTAGAAGTATTTTTGGATTGTAATGAACTAGCAAAAGATCAAGATTACTTTGATATCGGAGGATTGAGTATTTCACCAAACAATGAAATACTAGCCTACTGTACCGACCTGGTTTCCAGAAGAATGTACACCATTCAGTTTAAAAACCTAAAAACAGGAAAACACTACAAAGAATCGATCATAAATAATGAAGGTTCGCTTGCTTGGGCAAATGACAACAAGACGTTGTTTTATGGAATACAAGATTCAGAATCGCTACGTTCTTACCAAATATTTAAGCACACTTTAGCAACCGATCCTGAAAAAGATTCTTTAATTTTTGAAGAAAAAGACGACACCTTTGGCTGCTTTGTTTATCGTTCCAAATCTGGCAAGTACATAACAATCAGTAGCTATAGCACACTTACTGATGAATACCAATTTGTATCAACAGACACTCCTGATGCAGCATTTAAAGTATTTCAACAAAGAGAAAAAGGATTGGAATATACAATATCGCACTACAAGGATAAATTTTTCATCAAAACGAATAAAGATAAAGCAACCAATTTTCAATTGATGGAATGTCCAGAAAATGCAACTTCTAAAGAAAACTGGACTACACTTATTGCCAATAGAACCGAAACGCTCCTAGACGATTTTGAATTGTTTGAAAATCATTTGGTATTGTCAGAAATCACCAACGGATTAACGAACATCAGAATTATAAACCACACCTCCCATGAAGATTACTACCTCCCATTCAATGACGAAACATACATTGCTTATCCGAGTAGAAACCCCGACTTCAACACCAACAAACTACGAGTTTCTTATACCTCATTGACTACACCAAGTATGATCTATGACTTTAATATGGATACCAAAGAAGAAACAATACTCAAACAAGCCGAAGTTGTAGGCGGCTACAATTCAAACGAATACCAGTCAAAACGAATATGGGCAACCGCTAGGGACGGCATCAAAGTACCAATATCTTTGGTCTATAAAAAAGGTACAAAATTGGATGGCACCGCTCCACTACTTCAATATGCATACGGCAGTTATGGTTCAAGCACACTTCCAAGTTTTAGCAGCACTAGATTAAGCCTTCTAAACAGAGGATTTATTTATGCCATAGCCCACATTAGAGGTGGCGAAGAAATGGGCAGACAATGGTACGAAGACGGAAAAATGCTCAAAAAGAAAAATACTTTTAATGATTTTATTGATTGCTCTAAACATTTGATAGCAGAAAAATATACAAGTGCAGCGCACCTATATGCCATGGGTGGAAGTGCAGGTGGTCTGCTAATGGGAGTAATTGTAAACGATGCTCCCGAGTTATACAATGGAGTATTGGCAGCAGTTCCATTTGTAGATGTAATGAATACCATGCTTGACGAATCCATACCACTCACTACGGGAGAATATGACGAATGGGGCAACCCCAATGAGAAGCTGTACTTTGACTACATGCTTTCTTACTCTCCATACGATCAAGTAAAACGACAAGCGTACCCTAATATGCTTGTAACTACAGGTCTTCATGATTCTCAAGTTCAATATTGGGAACCTGCCAAATGGGTTGCCAAACTGAGAGATTACAAAACAAACAACAGTGTATTGCTTCTTGAAACCAACATGAAAGCAGGACATGGAGGTGCAAGTGGAAGATTTGAATACCTAAAAGAAATAGCATTAGAATATGCATTTATGATAGGATTAGAAGAAGGATTGATCGAAAATTAAAGTGAATTGATAGATAAGATTTTAGAATCAATATCAAACGCATAATTGTACAACAGTCTTATATTATTAATTCGACATTTTAATTAATAACGAAAGATATTACCTTACTCCATTGTCTTGCCAAATCTGTCTTTTCTGAAGTTTTAAATCTTGTAGTACAGCTGCTTTTACATTAATTTGAATACTCCAGCTTTTTTGAAAACCAAAAGGAACCCAGTTAAATTGCATTTGCCAACAATGTAAATCTCGTTTTATATTTAACGAAGTATAACTAAATTTTTGATTGGTTAAATCATAATTAGTTTGGAAATTGAAATTCAAATTTTCTGTAAGATTCATACTGCCATTTAAGTTAATAGTCTGTGTTATTCTAGCAGAATCACCCAATTGGTAACTAAAAATTTTATTATAACTTAGATTGTAACCAAAATTCAAATCCCACGCCCACGCTTCGCCAAATTGAATGTATTGATCCCTATTGTTATTTATATAATCCACTTCCTCTTTAGAGCCTGCTTTACTTTCCAATTTGTCTTCTTTTCGTTTGCTTTTTAGGTTGAACCCAAATGCCAAATTTGCTGCAGTGATATGAAAAGCATTGCCATCTAATTCACTTCTAAAGGTGTTAATCTTGCGGTTGTTCGTATCCCTAGCATAAGGGTCTAGTGTCATTCCAAATCTAGTATTTAGTTTTTTTGCAATATTAGTTCTACCTGAGATACTCACATCTGACCAATTGAGCGAGTCAGCAAGAATATTATAACCCGAGCTAAACGTGAGGTTGTCCAATAGTTTTTTATATACAAATTCTTCATCAGCAAGCGTATCTTGATTGTTTTGCCGCATTTCAAAAGCATTGATTAACGAAAAATTTACAAAGCCAGATTCACCTTGCGGAGCTCCACCAAAAATCTGCGTCCCATAAGGATCGTAATAATGCACTATCGTGTCTCGTCTGTATTGATACCTAAACCCATTGTCTGGATTGAGAGAAAAGCCTCCCGTAGGCGTCATCATATGTCTAATTTTAGTTTTCTTCTTGCCTTTTAAAAAATCTGCAAATTCATAGAAACCATAGACTTTAGAAGAAAAAGAAACTCGATAATTTGCCCACATAGGCATGTTAAATTGATACAACGTATCTACTAATAAAGAATCGCCTTCTTCATCCCAACTATTTTGAGTTCTCTGAAAATAATTCAATGCGGTAGAGTTGATAGATGGAGTCATAGTAATAGCTCCACCCAATAGATTAATAGATGTAGCTGCGTTAAGCGAATGTTTCGCTCCATTTCTCATATTTTGCTTCAAAATGCTCATATCCGAAAAGCCCAATTGATTTTCAAATGCCGAAGTTTCATTTCGAATATTGGCTACATACGTTATTCCTATTTTTTCGAGTTGTTTACGAGCTTTACTTTTAACTGCATTTTTCTGAGACACCCATTTACCAGGGTAAAATCGATTAATATTGTACGTAATATCGGGCAAAGTAAAGGTTACCAATTTATTATTGGAATTTTGGTTATGCCTTAAATTGACACTCAGATTACTAGGCAACTTTTTAAAAGTCTTGCTCCAAGCAATGTTCGAATTAAAGTTATTCCTCAAATAATTATTGGCATTCAAAATAACAGTTCCTACGGTGTTTTTATACGCAGTAGAAGTTCCCGCTTCGAGTGATGCTCTAAAAGTCATTGAAGGTATAGATTTTGGATCTTGATTATGCGACCATTTCACCACAAAATCATTGGCTTTTGAAAAATCACCAAACTCCTTCTCCCCTAACTTGGTAACTCTATAGGTAACATCTAAATTGCCAGAATATTTATATCTTGTTCTGTAATCTATTTCGTTAGAAAGCCCCCAACTCCCTTTGGTAAATATATCGCCAAGAGTTGTAATCGCCAAGCGTTCTCCTTTGAACCGATGATAATACCCCCCTCTTGATAACGAAAATCCTTGCGAAGGACTGTTTCCAAAACGAGGCAAAATGATTCCGTTGGTTTTGGTCTCTTGGTTGGGAATAAAACCAAACGGCAATCCCAAAGGTGTGGGAATGTCAGCTATATAAAGATTAATAGGTCCAGAAACTATTTTGTCATCGGGCATAATAATCGCTTTACGCAATTTGAAATAATAATGTGGATGCGGCAAATCACAAGTGGTATATAACGCTGTATCTATATGAATATGACCATTTTGCTGACGTTTAACCTTACTACCATGAATATAACCTTCTCCTTCTTGCATCTTTACATGATAGGTAATTCCTCGCTTGGATTGAAAGTTGAACCGCAAACTATCGGCTAATGTCTCTGTGCTTCCATCGGATAAACTAGGTATTCCTTTTGGACTCCCTAATGAATCAAAGCACATGCGTGCAAAAACTTGATTGGTCTCCATGTCAAACTCTATGTAACAAGCGTCTAAAATATAATCTCCATAATCAATATGTGCCGCATTATATAAATAAGCCTTCTTTGCTTTAACATCAATAATCATAGAATCCTCGGCATAATAATTGACTTTAGTTTCCAAGGCACTAATACTGTCTTGAGAAAATGATGTAAAACCAATCATTATTAACATCAATAAGAGTAAAACTCTGATGTTACCCATAACTTTTATATAATCAAAGATTATATTTTTGTTATTTAGGTTATGTTCGATGTTAATGATGTGCAAATCTTAAATATAATGATTGTTGCAAAAGTAAAATTTATTCTACAGAAACGAAGTATTTCGTTACTTCTTATTTTCGGACTGTTAATGTTTCAGAAAATAGGACATACACAAACGGGTCTTGGAATTAAAACGGTGGTTATTGATCCTGGACATGGAGGTAAAGACCCTGGGGCTATTGGAGTAACAAAAACCAAAGAAAAAGATGTAGTACTAACGGTGGGACTATTACTTGGAAAAAAAATAAAAAAAGCATTTCCAGACATTAAAATAATCTACACAAGAAGCACTGATGAATTTATAGGACTTGCCGAAAGAGCATCCAAAGCGAATAAAGCTGGAGCAGACTTATTCATTTCCTTGCATTGCAATGCTGCTGGTAACAAACAAGCATATGGATTAGAAACTTGGGTTTTGGGGCTTCACAAATCTGCGGCATCTTTAGAGGTTGCAAAAAAAGAAAACAACGCCATTCTAATGGAAGACGGACATGAGCAAACCTACGAAGACTTTAATCCAAATGACCCTGATGCTTATATTGCATTGGCTATGCGACAAAATGCTTTTTTAGGATTGAGTTTAAACTTTGCAGATTTGATTCAAAAAAACTGTATTGGAGATTTAGGCAGGAAAGATAGAGGCGTAAAACAAGCAGGTTTTGTCGTATTATATAGAGCTACCATGCCCTCTGTTTTGGTAGAGCTTGGTTTCTTGTCGAATGCTACCGAAGAAAAATTTCTAAAAAGCAAAGATGGACAAGAAAAATTAGCGAGTGAATTGTTTGATGCTTTTAAGCAATATAAAACAAACAAAGAAAGAGTTGATGATGTGGCTAAAGGTATCGACCCTGAGGAAATTACCATAAAGAAAGAAGAGCAACACCTAGCAGATAAACCTGTAAAAAAAGAAGATGACAAAAATATAGAAAAAGGAATTGTTTTTAAAGTTCAAATTGCTACTTCATCTTTAAACCTACCTACCAAACCCGAAAACTTCAAAGGAATGAAAGATGTAGAAATGCAAAAATCAGGGAAATTTTTCAAATACTTTGTGGGCGATTATAGCAATGTAAAAACAGCCAAAGAAAGGCAAAAAGAAGTAAGAGAATTGGGATATGACACCGCTTTTTTAGTAGCATATCAGGATGAAAAAAAAATACCAGTCAAATTAGCCATTGAACTATCCCAAAAAAAATAGGTACTTTTGTATCGAATATGATTTAATTTATGAAAGGAAAAAAGGAAATTATTGTTGGAATCTTCGCTTTATTAGGCGTTGTAGGTGTAATTTGGGGATTCTTTTTCCTGAAAGGAAACAACCTGCTAAAAGACACCAAAGAATATTACGTAACCTATGAAACCGCTGATGGACTTACTGCCAACAATCCGGTTACATTAAACGGTGTACAGATAGGACACGTTACTTCTGTGAATATCAATAAAGTTACATTTAACAACTCTATAGTTAAGTTTACATTGACAGACGAAGAAATCAAACTTCCTATCGGTACAAAGATAGAATTGCAGTCGAGCCTTTTAGGAACAGTTGTTCTGGGTGTTATTCTTCCAGAAGATAGAACTTTAGGTCATTATAATTTTAACGACACGTTGCAAGGTAGAATTAAAGCCGGACTTACAGATGATTTGATTGGAAGATTAGATCCTATCCAATTAGAATTAGATAAATTATTAAAAACAACCAAAGGGGCTATTGCAACTATTGACACCATTTTTAGTGGAAATACAAGTAACTTAAACCAATCTTTCAATGGAATAAAAAAGATTGTTTACAATGTAGAATCGATGACCGATAGTTTAAATTTATTAGTAGGCACATTGTCCGCTAATAGATTTAAAATCATTAAATTGATAGACAATGTCAACTCTATAACGGGTAATCTTGCTGCAAGTAATGAAGAAATAACATCCATGTTGGCAAACTTCAATAGCTTTTCTAGTAAGTTAGATTCTTTGGACTTAGAAAAAACACTTTCTGGTGTAGATACCTTACTTGCCAAAGTAGATTATATATTAGACGATATCAATAATGGCGATGGTACGATTAACAAATTGCTACAAGACACTCTATTGTATGACAATATCAACGATATGATTACTGAAGCAACTAGCTTGGTAAACAACATCAAACAACATCCAAATAGATACATCCAATTCTCTATGTTTGGCGGAAGATATAAAGGTGCTAATTTAGATACTCGTGATGAAAAACGATTACGACAATTTGCTAAAGACTCCCTAAGATTTTGGTATCCATAAAAGAAAAAAATAGTCAAACCTATAAGCCGGATTCTGTACGCTGAGTTATCGCTAACTCAATGTGTCTATCATTTATCTAGCCTTGCGATCACTCACAAGGTCAAGCAACCTACCCTCCAGCTTAAGCGAGTAACTTAATGATATAAATATCCTGCTGGTTTACTTGGTCTTGCAGCGCATAAGGTTTACCTAGCCAAAACTGTCACCAATTTTGCTGGTGTGCTCTTACCACACCATTGCACCTATTGCAGTTCTTCCGAAAAAGAATTTGCTGTATATTTTCTGTTGCACTTGCTGTAAACTTCAACCAAATGAAGCCTCCTTCCTGTTAGGAAGTATGCTACTCTTCGCTGTCCGGACTTTCCTCTTTACTCGTTCGCAAAGCGATAGACCAGTTTGACTGCTGCAAATGTAAGATTCCTTTTGAAATAACTATTATCTTTAAATTGAAAAAATAATTATAAAAAACTAAAAGCCTGATAAAACTAATCTTAGGCTTTAAATTTATTTCACTTATATTTGACTATCAAATTAGCTGCATACATATTTTTAGTTTTAACGATCTCATCTTGTATTACAGACGAAAGAGGTTCTGTCAACGCATCTCACATTCCTTTCAATTTAGAAAACGATTATATCAACTTTGAAGATCGCTTACATAATGGTGATTCATTGAAGTTTATTTGGAAGCTTGGAGTTTGTACGGGGTCAAGAATAGACACAATTGTCTATACTAAGTACAAAAACGAAGTTTACCTTGAAGGTACTACTTATAACCGAGAAGCTTATTCTCAATCAACTTTTTTCAACAAAACAAAATACATTACTAAAGGTACCTTGTCCTTTAAGAATTCCCTTAAATATTTAAAAAAAGAGTCTCGCTGCATTTGGATACATCCAGCAACTTTAACCATTATTTATAAAACTGATACGATCAGATTTGCAAAAAATAAAACAGGCATATTAGCGCAATTAAACTTTATAGAAAAATACAATTCGATAATGAAGCTATCTTATCCGTCAGAATCAAAATTTGATCCATTACCAAACACTCCCCCCCCCACATTACACTGAAAACACAGGGGGTGCTCCCTAAACTGACACCAATAAAAACTTCCATAAACCTAATTTAATCAGAATTATTAATACATTTAAAAGTAAGGATGCACCCATTTAGCATTATCGGTTATAATTTCAAAAATACTTAAAGTTTAATAATCTTTTAATACATTTGTATGAATGTAGCAACCTTAAATTCTAGGTTATACTAAAGATTCAATTTAACGGTTGGTCTTTTTTGTTTTTACATTAAACAATATTCCTATGCAATTAGATCAATCAAAAATAGAATACATACAACAAAACTTCAAAAACAGCTTTAAATTTAGATTAATGCTATTTAAAGTGCTTCCTATGGGATGGTTAAGCGGAATGAAAATCTCTAAACTGACCAATGAACAATGTGATGTAACTGTTCCTTATAAAAGATGGAACAAAAACCCATTTAAATCTACTTTTTGGGCAGTACTAGGAATGGCAGCAGAAATGACATCTGGTGCAATGTTGATTATGTACACTCACAAGCAAACTCCTTCTATAGCGATGTTAGTGGTAGAGTGTAAAGGTCAATTTTCTAAGAAAGCTACGGGTATTACTACTTTTAGTTGCAAAGATGGCGAAATGATCAAAAATGCTATTCTTGAAACTATGAAGACTAAAGAGCCAGTTTTAATTCCCACAACGATGATAGGAGTTAATAAAGAGGGAGAAGAAGTAGCTAGATATTCTTTTACTTGGAGTGTGAAAGCTCGTTCCCAAAAATAAAGCGTACAGCTAATAATTGTGGCTCTTCGTCAAAAGCTGTGAGCAAGGAATAAATTAATACCGTTGCAAAAGTCCAACTTTTGATTAAGTTTGAGGGTAAATAAAGTAGAAGTTCTCAAATGAGTAAGTTCGTTTTCAGCGACCTCTTACACATAAAACTGAATGGAAATAAAATGGCAAATACTTCCTCCAAGAACAAAAAAATGAAAAATAGCATGGTTAAAATGAATTTTGTTAAAACTAAAAATAACAGCTCCTATTACATAAGATATTCCCCCCAACAATAACCACAACAGACCCCCAAAAGAAAAATTATCCACTAAAGGTTGTACAGCAAAAATGATAATACATCCCATCAGTACATACATAATCGTAGAAAACACTTGATACCTCCCCGCATAAAAAAGTTTAAGAATAACACCTGCCAATGCTACAGACCAAATGGTAATGAGAATAATACGACCTACATCATCTGGTAAAGTTATCAAAGCGTAAGGTGTGTATGTACCAGCAATTAACACATAAATGGAAGCGTGATCTAAAACATTGAGTCGATGTCTTTTTTTATCGGTTTTAGCAGCATGATAAAATGTCGATGCTGCATAAAGCAATACTAAACTAGCACCAAAAACTATGAAACTAATAACATGAGAAAACTCTGAAAACTCGAAGGATTTAAACACTAAGAAAACAAAAGCTACTACACTCAATATAAGTCCTATACCATGAGATATGATATTTACTTTTTCTTCTTTTGGAGGATAATATTTTACATTCTCAGGTATTTTCATATGTTTTCTATTTTACGATACTTCCAATAAGATCAAACATCAAATGATCCGTTATTACACAACCTTGCTTCATCATTTGGTACAATTCATCTTCTCTATTGCTGCTATATCCTTTGGATGCTTTAAATACTTCAACATCAGAATCTTGCAAGGATTCTATTTCTATTGTTTGTGACAAATCTATTGTCTTTGAATGCAAAGCAAGCAATTCCATTTGGGATTCTGAACATTTAAACACCTTCAAATCTGTAGGAGTTTTATGCTCTAGGTATTTTGCTTTTGCTAAAATAGAGCCAATAACAGTGTCGCTAAATTCCTCAATTTTAAGATTTACCCCTTCCCTGTCGTTGACTTTCATTAGCTCCCAATCTTTTGCCTCGATGCCACAAACTGCTAGAAAAGATATAAATTCTTTTTCTAATGAAATCAATTCTTCTGTGGTGAGTTTTCTAAACCTCATTCTAATCTATCTTTTAATACAGATTCTACAATTTCTTGACTTTGTAATGCCTGTGTATATTTATATCTTTTGGTATCTTCTTCTTGTACTATAAGTACCAATTCTTGAAATAGGTCATCTGCTATATCTTCAAATCCGAGTTTGAAAAGGATATCATTTATCAATTCTTCCCTACTTAACTGAATTGCGTTTGTTAAAGCTTCGGTTTCTTCACTCATTAATATTACAGTTTTGTGTTAAATCGATAATATCTTGATTCATTAAACCCTTTTTGCGCTAAGAATCTTTTGACTTCTTCTAAAGTTGGCGAAGCAATATATGCATCAAATCCATCTACTACTTGTTTTTCTAATGTTGTAAATTTTCTTATTTTATCCATTTCTATTGAATGATCGATAGAGTATATAGATAAACTGTTTCCACTTTTAAATAGTACTTCAAACGAGTACAAATCATTTCCTTCAGGGAGCATTAATAAATAGGAATTGTTGTCCAACTTCACAAAATTAGAATTACTTGACAAATAGGTGTCGTATTGATAATACATGGCATAAATTGTATCATTTTCTTCGGTATAGTACAATCCGTTATATGGAGCCATTCCGTACATTTTCTCTCCATCAAAGGTAAATCCTTTAGACAATGCGGCTTGTTTGGAAATGCTAAAAGGAGATCCAAATCTAAAACTAATGCTATCTGCTGCTATTATCAACTGCCGATAATCTTTGTCTTCAACATCATAATAACCGATCCATTCGGAATCAAAATTCTGAGCATAATGATTCGTTTCTATATTATTTTTTTTCAAATAAAATGAAGTATTCTCGTCTTGTGCAGAAAATTCGACAATAAAAAAGACCGTTAATAGTAATGCAATTAATCTCATATCTACAAATTTAGACCAAAATATTAAATTTTTCATAAATTCTAGTTTTAATATATTAAAGAAGGTATCCATTATTTAGTACCTTTGTATCTAACCCTACTACCCTTTAACGCTTAATAAGTTCAAATAAAGATGAAATACAACTGGCAAATCCCCAATTCTAAAATTTCAGACACTGCTATTCAACTCGCCAACGACCACAACATTACTCCTACTATTAGCCAATTACTGGTCAATAGGAATATCAATACTTTTGAGCAAGCAAAGTCATATTTTAGACCACAGTTAACCGACTTACATGATCCTTTTTTGATGGAAGATATGCGTAAAGCTGTAAATCGACTAACTCTTGCTTTAGAAAATGAAGAAAAAATCATGATTTATGGAGATTACGATGTAGATGGAAGTACTTCTGTGGCTTTGATGGTTTCGTTTTTAAAACAATTAGATGCCAATGTGATTTTTTACCAACCCGATCGTTATGACGAAGGTTATGGCATTTCGTTTAAAGGTATTGAGTATGCAAAAAATGAAGACGTTAACTTATTTATAGCACTAGATTGCGGTACAAAAGCCATTGACAAAATAGCCAAAGCCAACACCTATAATATTGATTGCATAATATGCGACCACCATACACCTGGACACGAACTTCCAGAAGCACTTGCATTGCTAAACCCCAAAAAAGAAACGTGCCAATACCCTTTTGACGAATTATGCGGGTGTGGTATTGGGTTCAAACTCATACAAGCATTCACTTCTGAGCTCGGGTGGACACTAGAAGACATTCTTCCCTACTTGGACTTAGTAACCATTGCAATAGGTGCCGACATAGTACCGCTAAATGGTGAAAATAGAACCCTTGCCTACTTTGGTTTGCAACAAATAAATGCATCACCAAGACTGGGTGTACGGAAGCTTCTTGAAACCAATAACAAACTCAAAAACATAACCATATCAGATTTAGTTTTCACTATTGCCCCAAGAGTAAATGCAGCAGGAAGAATCAGCCACGCTAGTGCTGCTGTAGAAATGTTATTGGTCAAAACAGAAGAAAAAGCAATCGAATGGTGTGATAAAATAAATGCGTTTAACACCGAACGAAAAGAATTGGACAAAGATATTACAGCAGAAGCGTTAGCTATGCTAAAAAGCAATTCGGAATTAAGAGACAAAAAATCTACAGTAGTCTGGAATAAGTCATGGCACAAAGGTGTAGTGGGTATTGTAGCTTCTCGACTCATAGAAAACTATTACCGACCTACCATAGTACTTGCTATCAATGGAGACGAAGCCACCGGATCTGCAAGGTCTGTAAAGGGATTTGATGTGCATAACGCAATCGACCAATGCAGCGATATGTTAACTAAATTTGGCGGGCACAAATATGCTGCTGGACTGAGTTTAAAAATTGAAAACTTAGAAGCTTTCAGAACTAAATTTGAAAAAATTGTAAGCCATTCCATAGCAGATGAGCTTCTTATTCCTAAGTTAAAAATAGACGGAGAAATAACACCTAAAGATCTAGAATTAGACATTCCCAATAACCCTTTCCCGAAGTTATTTCGCATCATTCAACAGTTTGCTCCTTTTGGACCTCAGAATATGCGTCCTACCTTCCTTATCAATGGATTGATAGACACTGGATATTCTAAAGTAGTGGGTAGTACCCATTTAAAATTAAGTGTAAAAGATCCTAAAACCAATAAAATATTCGATGGAATAGCATTTGGAATGGGAGATAAAATAGAAATGATAAAAACTAAAAAACCGCTCGCTATTGTTTTTTCATTAGAAGTAAATGAATATAGAGGAAATGTAAAAATGCAATTTGGAGTGAAAGATGTAAAATTGAGTACAATACCAAACGCTTAACTGTAAATGTTGCAAAAAAAAGAATTTGAATTGTAAAGCAACAAAGATTACTAAAAAAGATTGAGGTAAAAAAAATAACAAAACTACTTGTGAATTTTTATCTTTGCCAATATGTAAAAATACACCTATGAAAATTAAGCTTAAAGATCTTTACTCCAAATTTATAGAATGCAATAATACTATTTGTACAGACACTCGAAACATCATCAAAGGCTCTATTTTCATAGCTTTAAAAGGCGAAAATTTTGACGGAAACCTCTTTGCCGAAGAAGCCCTTGAGCAAGGAGCAAAATATGCTTTAGTGCAAGATGAATCACTTTCAATAAAAAATGAACGAATATTTTTTGTGAAAAATACCTTATTCACACTTCAAAAGTTAGCTAATTTTCATAGACGTAAGTTTGACATTCCTGTAATAGGAATAACTGGTAGCAATGGAAAAACGACCACTAAAGAACTAATAGCAACAGTTTTAAAGAAAAAGTATAACGTATTAGTAACCGAAGGCAACCTCAATAATCATTTGGGCGTACCTTTTACGCTTCTAAAACTTAGAGCCGAACACGATATAGCAGTTATAGAAATGGGAGCAAATAAAATAGGTGACATTGAAGAACTATGCAACATTGCATCACCAAACTATGGTATCATCACCAATATTGGCATTGCACACATTGAAGGTTTTGGGACTTATGAAAACGTGCTTCAAACTAAATTAGAATTGTATGCTGCCCTAGAGAAAACAAATGGCGTTGCTTTTATAAATGCCGATGATACTACGCTTTTGAAAAATGCTCCTGCCATAAACATAGTTACTTACGGAGCAAAAGGTCAGGTAAAAAGTCAACTTAAGGGAATGACACCTGAGCTCAATTTTGAATGGCAGTTTGACACATACTCGTCTCCAACGATACCTACTAAAATGATAGGAGCGTATAATTTAGCCAACTATACGGCAGCTGCTCTTATCGGTTATTATTTTGATGTATCTCCTGAAGACATTAGTGCAGCACTCTCTGAATACACCCCAGAAAATAACAGATCTCAAATAAACAAAACAGCACAAAATACGGTGATAATGGATTGCTACAATGCCAATGTAACAAGCATGACACTTGCTATTAAAAGTTTAAGCGAAATGGATGCTCCCAACAAACTAGCTATACTTGGAGATATGAAAGAACTTGGAAACATATCCGATAACGAACATTTAAAAATTAACGCACTGGTAAAAGACTTAAACTTAAATGCTATTTATATCGGCTCTGAGTTTTATAAATTAGCAAAAGATGAAACCTGCTATGAAAATGTAAATGATTTCATTTCAAATTGTGATACAGAAATATTTAAAGATTTTCTTATCCTTTTAAAAGGCTCCAGAAGCATACAGCTTGAGAAAATTATCCAAGAAGATCTTTTATGATTTCCAAAAAAACGATTAGAAAACACGCATTAGAAAAGAGAGCTGGTTTCACGGCTGAAAAGATCAAAGAAGATTCAAACAAAATTCTACATCGGATTAAAAAACTTAATCTTTCTGCTCAAATCATACATCTTTTTTTGCCAATTAAAAACTCAACAGAGATTGATACTTGGCAAATACTGAAACTCTTACTCAATAATAACAAAGTAGCAACATCCATTACTCATTTTAAACCAAAACGATTAGATCATACTTTTATAAATTTAAAGACTACGTACGATTATGATAAATATGGAATTCCTGTCCCAAAAGAAATAGTTACCTTAAAAGAAGAAATTATAGATGTTGTTTTCGTGCCATTATTAATCTGTGATACACAAGGAAATAGAATCGGCTATGGAGCGGGATTTTACGATTCTTTTTTAGCAAAGTGCAGCCCCGATTGTAAAAAGATAGGACTTTCCTTTTTTGAACCTTTAGAAACAACTATAAAATCCGATGTATGGGACATTCCACTTGATTTATTAATTACACCCAATACTACTATATCTTTTTAAACTCTTTGACTTGCTGAAGTTTATTGGTTTCAGTAATCTTTAGTATCAATGTTGATTTATCAGAATTAAAATTACCTTCCCATAGAAGAATATAACCTTTTCGAACATTAGAAAACTCTATCTCTAATTTCTTTAGAACATATTGATCTGACGTAACATTGTTGCAATTATCAAACTCTTTACAAGCCAAAATATAACCAATTGCTTTTTTAGTTCTTAATTTTGATTTTTGAAGAATAGAAACGCTCCCGTCTTTAGTAAACAATATGTAATCTTTAGTTTTATCAAAATTAACAGAAACATACGCACCTTCAACAACATAAACGGTATCCTTTTTAACTGTAATTACATGTTGAGAAAACATACAAAACCCAGACAACATTATCAAAATAAGTAATTTAAATTTCATTACAAATAAGAATTAATCTAAGGGTAATTGCTCAACTAACTGATCGTCTTTATACATGGCTTTTTCAACAAGATTTCCTTCTTCATCATAAGCAGAACCGATACCATCTCGCATACCATTCTTGTATTGATGAGAAACGTGTAATTTACCAGAAGGATAATAAAACAACCAAAATCCGTTCTTTTTCCCCTCATAATAAGTTCCTTTTGCTGTTTTTTGTTTTTCATCATTATAAAAAAACCATTCGCCTGTTTCTTTACCTCCTATATACGCCCCCTTTTGTTTCAGGTTTCCTGATGGAAAATTCACAATCCACTCGCCCGACCGCTTATTAGACTGGTAGTCGCCTTCATAATAAACAACTCCATTTTCATAATAAGTAATCCAACGTCCACTTTTCACATCCTCAACGTATTGTCCCTTTTTAAATATTTCCAACTCTTCAAGGTCAAAATATTCAAGATATTCTCCATAAATTTTATCATTCTTAAATACGTATTTATTCATTAAATTTTCAGAAGGATAAAACCCTTTAAAAACGCCTTCCAAAACACCTTCATTGTAAAAACACTGTTTTTGAACTATACCTTTATAATCTTTATAATATCCAATAAACTCTCCATGAAATTTACCGTTTAATTTTGTCGCTTTTTCTTGAATATTTCCAGAACTAAAATAACGTTCAAATGATCCATTTTGAACCCCTTTAATCATTTGAGTTTTGAAAAACAATTGCCCATTCTCATAAAAACTGCTGGTAGTTCCATTTTGCAGACCATTCTTATACTGAGTCTTCTCTTTAAGATTTCCATTTGAATGATAGATTTCAATATCGCCATGCAAAACGTCATTATGGTACATCATTTTTTCAAAAACGCCACCTTCGGGATAATAAGTAATAGATTCGCCTTCTAAAAGTCCATCCATATAGTGCATCACTTGTTTAATCTCACCATTTTCGTGATATATTCTCCACTCCCCCTCTAATTTATTGTTTTTGAATTTTCCTTTTTGACCTTGTATTCCATTTTTATAAAAATAAGTGTATAAGCCCTCCCAAATAGTATCTAAATCAATAACTTTATAAGAAACTATTTCTTTAATAGAGTCTGAAGGGTAGAAAGTCTTAAACGTTTTTTGTCCAAAAACTAATCCACTAGTAAATATAATAACAAAAAGAAGTTTCATCTTATTTTAAATCTACTAAAATTTGAGTTCCTTCTAAATTAGTACCATGACCGTAGTCTAATATAGCTGCTACGGCATATTTACCCTTTCCTGTTGATTTAGGCATGGTTAGAATAAAGTTGCGAGTTTCACCAGGATACACTCTCTGCATGTCATTTTCAAATTTTGTTTCCTTATATGTTTTCATATTGGCAATAGTCAATTGAACCTTTGCTTCAATTATTTTATCACCAGTATTTTTCACATCTACAGAATAACGATATACCGAATCAGTAGGCTCAGTAATATCCTTCAAATTCGCAATAGTTCCTTTATAATTTAAGTTACTTTTAGGAGATTGATTTACCAATATAGCAATACGAGGTGTAATCAAAATACCCGTTGCCAATTGTTTATCGACAGGATTCTCTTTTTGTTCGCTGGTAGCCTGTGCATATATATAGCACCATTTTGATCCATTTTCACCCTGTGGAACAGTTATTAAAACTTTAACTTCTCGTTCTTCATTTGGATTCATCTCTATAAATGAAGGTGTAACGGTAAGCCAATGTGCACAACTTCTATCTGATTTTCCTGCTGCTATACGTTTTTTAGTACCGTCTGCTTGGATCTCAAAATCTCCCATGTTAAACGTATAAGCTTGTTTTATATTAGCATGATTTCTTATCGTAACTGTTGTTTGTTGAATCTCACCGGGATTAGCATTGAAATTAATTACCACAGGAGCTACTTCAAAATCCTGACTTAAAACTGTTTGAGATAAAAACAGAAAACTTATTCCAACTAAAATATTTTTAAACATACTTATTCTATTATTGATTAACATACCTTGCTTACGCAAAATCCTTACCAAAGTTATAATTATTTCGCTCACATTTAAAAAAAAACACAACTATATATAATAGTTAATAAAAAATTGAATTTTCATCATCAAAAACTAGGTATTCGTCAGTTTTATCAATTAAAATGAAACTTTCTAGTAAAAATGCTGTATTATTGTGTCATAAACTTTTTATTAATTAAAACATAAAAACAATGAAAAAATTAACCTATTTAGTAGCAGGACTTGTACTAGGATGTACAGCTGTTAACGCTCAAGCAGTTAGAGATCGTAATGTAATTCCGGTAGCTGTGAATTTAAATCAAGTATTAAGAATGTCTATTACAAATGGTGGTAACATTGAATTTACTTTTAACTCGATAGATGACTATAGAGACGGTCTTTCTGGAGATCAAGCAACATCTGGTTCTGCCAATACCGTTGCATCGAATCCTATGTATGTATCTAACTTTACCATTGCATCTTCTACAGAGTGGGAGCTTTCTTATGGCTCAGAACAAGCAACTTTTGTAGGAACGGATAATGTTGCCAACACATTATTATTAGACAACGTTGGATTTGGATTAGCAACTACAGGTACACATGCTTTTGGTACTGAGATTCTTTCTGTACCTACTACTAATGGTGCAGATATATCTGCCTTAGAAGCATTCCCAGTAGTATTAATGACTTCAGGTGGTGTTGGTAACTCTAACGCTGGTGACGTAACAGAGAATGCATTCACAATGACATGGAGAGCAGGTACTACTGAAGCCGGTGCTGCTCCAGCTCAAATGAATACTATATCAATTTTGAATCAAGTTCCTTCACCAACTCCAGATAGATATGTAACAAACGTGTTGTTTGAATTGGCTGCTATATAATTTTCAACATTTGATTATTCAATAAAAAAGGAGCATCCTAAAAAAATGCTCCTTTTTATATATAATTTTATTATTTCTAATGTTTAAATGATTATCAGATTAAAAAACATATTATTATTTCAGGCATTAATGCTTTTATCTTGGTCCACTTTGGCGCAGGATAATGTTGCTCGTCTTACATTATTAATAGGTTCGCATATAGAATTTAATTTTAATTCGATAGCTGATTACCAAAATGGCAAACAAATTACTAACGGTTCTACCATAGGCGTAACAATGAGCGAAATTTTACCTGCTGTCTTGACGGGTTGGCATATAGATGTGCAAACTTTTCTTGGCGCAACGGATTTTACGGACAATTCTGGTGGAGGTGTATTATTACCCTCAGAAACTATTCAAATTGAAGCAACTGATGCTTCGGGAAATTTAGGTACAGCAACCTTTACTGGTTTACAAGATTTATCAGCTGGTGGAGCAACACTAATGTCAACCAATGATTTGGCGCATGTACCTGCAAACCCAAACACACATCAAATTAACTTATCCTATGAATGCGGTATGACAGTAGCTAATAATCTGCTTGGAACAAACGGAGGCTATTATACTATCGAAGTAGAAGTTATATTAATCCCAGATTTTTAATACACTATACACATTGAAAAATCTATACGTTTATATTATTATCTTAATTGCTTTGTTCTCTTCTTTAGAAGGGTATAGTACAGTTATAGATTCTTATAAATTTTTGAATGATACTGTAAAAAGTAAAAATACTGGTGATGATACCACTAAAAAAGATAGAAATCTTGACAAGTTAGTTCTTGAAGATTCTTTAGCAATGCTCAGCAAAAAAATACAAATTGAGTTTATTTCAAAAAAAGTAGAGCACTCATCAGATTCTACTTATTTTAATGTTTGTAAAATAACAAATACCGAAACTAGACCAATATCAGGTCGTTTGGAATTCAGAGCCCCTACTAATTGGAATCTAATAGCAAATCCATCTATGGATGTAACATTAGAACCAGGAGAAACAATGGCACTTCCGATACGAGTAAGTATACCTCCAAATGCAATAGGTGGTATAGCCTACGTGATAGATGCCTCTGTTACTACAAACGAAGGAGTTTATTCTGGAAATGCCTATGTAAAAATCCCCTTAAAAAGCAAATGGAACATTGAAGTAGATCAACACACTATCTATTTTAACGAATATTTTGATGAAACTGTTTTTCGTTTAAATATTAAAAACCAAGGAAATTCGCCTGAACTGCTATTATTAGATTTTAAAGTAGGAAAACTTCTTGAAATTATTGGATTAGATAAAAACCAGAAATATGTAGAAATCCCTCCAAAAACAGATACTGTATTTGAGTTTTCGGTACAAAACAATCAAGAAATTTCTTCGGAAGAACGAATTTTATTAACGCAATCTTGGAATGAATCCGTAATAGATATTAATGTTCTTGGTGCTAATAACATCAAGAAACGGGAATCTATATGGTTTAAAAACTTAGAAAACGAGTATTTACACGGGAGACAAGAAATGAACACGCCTCTTAACTTTAATTTATCTGTTTTTAATTTATTGTCACCTAGTCAACCACAAATAAATCTATCGGTATTTGGTCAACTGTTGTTCAACAACAACCATGACATTGATTATATGGTTAGTGGAAGAAACATCTATAGAAATGGTGAGTTTTTTGGACCTTCTTATGCGGCCAATCCCAATTTTCTAAATTATAGATTAAGATATAATTGGAATAAAAAAATTCATGCCGAACTAGGTGACATTACTGGATTTACCATGCACACTAATAGAGGTAGAGGTATTAAAGGTCATTATATTTTAAATAAAAATAGTAAAATTAAGGCAAGCTATACCTCAAGTAGATATTATCCTGATTGGATTGGTGCAGCAAAATTTGAAAGTAAATTTAAAAAAATAAATTATTCTGTTGGGTTAGTTTATGAGGATAATACATTTCGAGGGTTTAATGCTGGATCTGTTGAATTAGGCGTTGGAATATCACCTGTAAAAAATCATTTTATTAGAGCTACATTATTGGGTACAAATCTTTCTTATAACAGAATAGCAACAACTTCATTACCAGCATTAGACACCTCTTTACTTGGTTTTTCGTATCGTTTTAGTTATGGTGCAAACTTAAAAAAATTAAGACTTACGCTTTCTACTACAAACAATCAGTACAACTACCTAAGATTTAGAGCGAACCATACTATTAACGGTAATGCCAGTTATAAAATAAACCACAAATCAAGAATCAACGCATTTGGAAATTACAGATCTACAAGACCCAGTAGAGTTAAAGAAACCTCTTTTTATAAAGGATATTATTCAGAAAATCAAATATACAGAGCTACCTATACCTATACTTTTTCGAGTTCTATTACGGCTCAAATAGGACCTTCATTTCGAATTTTCAGGAGACAAAAATATGTTGACACTATAGGTATTACAAGTGATTTTACCAATTTTTTCTATGGAATTTATGCAAATTCAAGAGTAAAACTTAGTCAATACAATGCAATTACACCAATTGTTTCTATAGGTCAAACAAGCTTTATCAATCCACTTACATCTAGTTTTGAAGCTAAACCTAGATTTACAGCTAGGGTTGGTTTAAATTTTACATCGAGAAATTATGGAGCACAAGCTCGCTATACTTATGGACCTAATGTATTTTTATCTCAAGATTTTTTCATCTATGACAATTCCGCTACCGAAACGATAAGTTTGCGTGCCAATGCAGACAAGTATCTTCGTGAACGAACGATTAAACTAACAGGTTTTGCTACGTATTATCTAAGACTGCCTGCAAATAGACAGAGTTTTGTATTATCTGGACGTTCTGAATTTAAATTACCGAAAGGTTGGTCAACAAATATTACCGCAAATATATACACTAACAGCATTGACGATGAAAATAATGGTATTCAAACACATCGTTTTTTCAGTTTAAATGCCGGTGTAAAAAAGGCTTTCGGGATACAACAACCTAGAATAAAATACTATGACTTAACTGTGATTTGTTTTAATGATTATAATGGTAACGGTGTAAGAGAAGAAAATGAACCTTTGCTACCTAATATAAAAGTAAAAGTAACAAAGAATGAAGATGTTCCTGAAAAGAGAGACATAAGATGGGCAGAAAGAGAATTGATAACCTCAACTGATGGTGGAAGTATTTATATCGAAAATATTCCTAACACACATTTTAAATTAGAGTTTGATCCGTTATTCAACCTCGGTAATTTGTATAATGTAAATGGAGATGTTCAGGAATTTACTTTTAATGAAAATACGACCTTGTATGTTCCTTATGTACAGAGCTATAAAGTTTTTGGAAATATCATTATGATTAGGGACGAATACTCCTCTAAAGGAACTATAAAAGTAGGAGGTATCAGAGTTACAGCTAGTAATGCTAAAGGAGAAGTTTTTGCCGCTTTGACAAACAATGAAGGTAGTTATGTAATAAATGTGCCGCAAGCAGGATATTATAGTGTAAAGGTAAACAACATCTTTGGTGAAGGTTTTTATATTGACAAAGAGAAATTCTTGATACAATTTGATGGGTACAAACAATATAACTTAGACTTTACATTCTATGAAGGCAAACGTAAAATCAACTTTGGAAATGGAGGGAGTATATTTGATTTTGACGCATTAAATGAAGCACCATCCACAACACCAGCTATTGAAACAGACTCGTTAGATAGCGGAAGTACTAATCAAGATAATCTTAATATTGACGATGGTTTAATGGAGGATGCTAATAAATTAAAAAAATCTATTGCTGATATATCCAAAGAAAATGAAAAGAACATTTCTACACCAGTAGATCCAAATAAAGTAAAGTACATGGTAGAACTGGGCTTGTTTGATGGAGAAATTGATACAGATATTGCTAATGCTATTTTAACATTGGGCTTTACTCCTACTCCAATTAAAATAGGTGGAATGACCATATATTCTACACCCCAAAAATCTACACATGCTGAAATACAAGCTTTACTCGACCAAATAAAAGAACTTGGGTTTGATCAAGCTATTGTAGTAGGAAGTTATGAAGGAAGAGTAATTACAGAAGGAAAAGCTAGAGAATATAGAGAGGAGTAATACCTTGCTGAATATAAATCATTCCTCGAAAAGCATAACTAAAACTTTTCAATCGTTTCATTTTAGAAAAAATTTAATTATTTCTCATTTTCCATGCTTGTCTTTATAGCTCGTCTAGAGTAATAAGATTTCAATTTTGAGTTCATTTTTTTCACAACTGTAATTGGATTCCTCCTTAACCAAATAGCATCGTATGTCCTCACATAATAAGGAAAAGGTTTGGGCAATTGGTTTCCATGAGAATCGTACAAAACCAAGGCTTGAAAACCGAGACCTGGCGCACCTGTATATCTAGCACGCCTCTCTGGTCCATTTTCTCCCTCGATAAAATAATACCCATCAAAAGTACGAGAAGAATCTTCAATTATAGCAGCAAAATTAGCGATGTAATAACTAAGGTTATTTAAATCCAAAATGGTGTCATTTCCGTTTGCAGTTTCAAACCGAATTTTTGCATTTAATTTCGAAACTAATTTGACACTATCTTTCTGGTAATAAAAACAAACTTTGCAAAAATCAAAATCATTCTTAAAGATCTCTTTAATCATTCTCTGCGAACCCATTTTACGGTATTTAGAATGTAAGGTATCGCTTTCAGGATTTAATTGAACCAATAATATAGCTCCTTTAAAATCTGTGATTAACGTATCAGCTATTAGTTGCTTCTGCATCCAATAACCTGTCTCCTGTGAGAAACAAAAAATAGTGTTGCCTAGCAACCATATAATGAATATAATCTTTTTCAATTGTTTAATTCTTTAATGCACAAGGCTATTTTTTCTTCTAAAAATTCTCCTTGTTTTGCTTCAAGAAGCCCTCGTTCGTGTATTTTTCTATATTTTTTTAAAGCTTTCTTGTATTTTTCAGCTCTAAAAAACGCATTTGCTTTTAATAAAGATAATTTTGAAGTCTGCATTTCGTTGGCTAATCTGGGAGAAATGCCTGTTGCAAACTCACGCATTGTTTCATTAGCTATAAGTATGGGTATTTCATCTATTCGTTGCGTACATAATGTGCACTCTTGATACAATTTCAAGGCTACTTTGTATTTTTTCAAAGATTGAGTATATAAACCAATCAAGTATAACTCTTCTGCTAAAAATTGTGTTTCTTCAAAAAAAGTAATCTCATTAATATGTCTGCTTTTAATAGTATTAAGCCATTGGCTTAAATCAGCATTAGTATGACCGTCTTTTTGTAGCTCAAAAAAACGATAGTATGCATCTAAATGACATCCTTGCACATATTTATCTTTTGCTTTTTCTATTTTTTCATCAAAGTTTCGCCTTTTTTGAGCAGCATTAAGAACCGTCATTTGATTGCGCACTTGTGGATGCTCTTTTTTAATCCTTTCGATTTGATCCAATGAATAATTGTATCGCTTATTATACTCGTAAGCTTGTGCATATCTATACACAGCTTGTACAAATTGATTTGCACCAAACAAACTATCTGCAATTGTTATTTCTCTTAAATATGTAGAGTCCAAGCAAGAGTAGGCAAATTCTTTTGTCAATTTATCTACTTTATTTTCAAACTGCATTCGATACCCTACACATATATATGTTGAATCCTCTTTTATATGGGATAACGCTAGTTGGTAATAATAAATTGCATTCTCATATTTACCTTTTTCTTCATACTCTAATGCTATTGCGCTTAATTTCGTTGCATTATCCAACTGCGACAAAAAATCATTTGCATAAAGTATAAAACCAATTAAAAACAAGATATAAAGCCTTATTTTCATGGGAGTTTCATTTGATTTAAATCATTCAGGAATAACAAATCATTATCTAACATCCAATGAATGGTATCTTTAATTTTTTGAACTTGATATTTATCTTTTAACACTCTATTCAGATCTTTTAGTTCTACAAAAGAAATGCTTGATTTTAAATAATTGATCACATCATTTTGGATTTCCTTTCGTTCTTTCTCTTTTAATTTAGCTTTGTTTTTTTTAGCAAGACAAACATCACAAGTTCCACATTCATCTGTATTTTTTTCACCAAAATAATTGAGCAGTATCTGTACTCTACACCCCTCCTTTTGAAACGCATAATCAAGCATTGCTTTAACATTGTTAGCTTGCACTTCTTTTATAGAATGATAAACTTTATCATCTATTCTCAAATATTTAGCATCCACTCTAGGTTGCAAAAAAGTAATAGCAGCCGCATTGGTTTGTTGTTGATAGGACAATACTTCTTGTTTATCCATTTCTTGCAAGGCTTTTATTACATCCCACTTTTTAAGTTTCAATCGTTTTGCAATTTTGGCTTCATCTACCGCTACAAAAGTGTCAAAAACAGAAGTATAACTTCGTAAAATAACTTTCAATACTTTATCAAATAACGGGTATCTTACTTGAAAGGAATAGAGATCATTAGCTGTCATATCTATTTTCACTCTCGAAGGCTGTCTAAATCCATCTGACTGAATGATGTAACCTGCCCTTTCTAAAAACCCCAAAGAATTAATGATTTCAAAAAAAGAAAAAGGGCTATTTTCTTTAAGACTATCCAAATCTACCGAAAACGTTTCCCCCTCTCCTACTCCGATAGCCAATCTTAATTTATTGCACAACAATGAATATACTCTTTTGATAACCTCCACAGGCGGAAATTTATTTTTTAATCTATTAAGCAGATCCAACCGATCAGACTCATTGACCAGCAAAACCGAATAGGCTTTTTGTTCATCTCTTCCTGCTCTACCCGCCTCTTGAAAATAAGCTTCAATGCATTCTGGTAAATCCATATTGATTACATAACGCACATTGGGTTTGTCTATTCCCATTCCAAAAGCATTGGTAGAAACGATTACTTTGCAAGTGTTATTTTGCCATTGGAGTTGTCTTTTTTCACGTTCTTCATTGCTCAATCCTGCATGATAATAAGTAGCCGAAACACCTCTAACTTTAAGATAATGGGCAAACTCTACGGTTTTGCGCCTACTCCGAACATAAACAATACCCGAACCTTTTTGTTTATGAATAATAGCCATCATTTTGGTAAACTTATCCGAAGTGTGCTCCACAAAATATCTTAAGTTTTCTCTAAAAAAACTTTTCTTGAGGGCATTTTGTTTTTTAAATCCTAATTTTTCCTGAATATCAATCACCACCCTTTCAGTAGCAGTAGCAGTCAATGCCATAAACGGAACATCGGGCAGTTGCTCTCTAAGCTCAACAATAGCTAAATAAGAGGGTCTAAAATCATACCCCCACTGACTGATACAATGTGCCTCGTCTATAGCAACAAGGTTTACAGTCATTTTTTTTAATCGAGCTTGAAACAGGTCAGACTTTAATCGCTCTGGAGAAACATAAAGAAATTTAAAATTACCATACACACAATTGTCCAAAGCGATATCAATCTCACGCTTTGACATTCCACTAAAAATGGCTTGTGCTCTTATCCCTTTTTGCTTTAGGTTACTAACTTGATCTTTCATCAAAGCTATCAAGGGAGAAACTACTATACATATACCATCTTGGCACAGAGAAGGCACTTGAAAACAAATAGACTTCCCTCCACCAGTAGGAAGCAACGCCAAAACATCCCTTTTATTCAGTGCCTCTGCGATAATATCTTCTTGCAAGGCTCTAAAGTTATCAAAGCCCCAATATTTTTTTAATATATTTTTTGGTTTATTTATCATTGAAGCTATAAAATTAATGCTATTTTTGCAAAAGATTAAACCAATGTTAGGTATTCTTTATAAAATTTGCAATTTTACTAAAGTTTAAGTATCTTTCCTTTATTATTAATCGCTACACACACGCATTATGATACAATCAAATATATTAGATATTAAGATTAAAAAAACTAAAAACTCCAAGATTAACACTTTAGACTGGGATAATTTAGTCTTTGGACGTGCTTTTTCTGACCACATGTTTGTAATGGATTATAAAGATGGAAAATGGTGTAATGCACAAATTTCTGAATTTAAAGATTTGAATTTTTCTCCAGCAACATCTGTTTTGCACTATGGACAAACCATATTTGAAGGAATGAAGGCTTATCGGAATGAAGATAATTCTGCTATTCTTTTCAGACCTGAAGAAAACGCAAAGCGATTCAACATATCTGCCGAAAGGATGTGCATGCCAGAAGTCCCAGTTCCCATGTTTTTGGAAGCCTTAAAAACGCTTTTAGATATTGACAGAGAATGGATACCTACAAAATCTGGAAATTCACTTTATATAAGACCTTTTATGATTGCAACCGATCCTTATGTTGGAATCAGACCATCAGAAACTTATAAATTTATTATATTTTCTTGCCCAGTAGGTAAATATTATACTGAATCCGTTCCTGTAAAAATAGAGACAAAATACAGTAGAGCTGTTAGTGGAGGAACTGGTTATGCAAAAGCAGGTGGTAATTATGCAGGTTCTCTATATCCCGCTTTACTAGCTCAAAAAGATGGTTACCGCCAATTGATATGGACAGACGCCAAAGAGCATAAATACATTGAAGAAGCTGGGACAATGAATGTTGTTTTTCAAATTGGAAACACATTGATTACTCCAAAATCAAGCGATACTATTTTGGCAGGTATTACCAGACGAAGCGTATTGGATATTGCGAGAGATTGGGGTTACAAGGTAGAAGAACGAAAAGTGACCGTCAAAGAAATTATTGACGCTATCAAAAATAATTCTTTAGTAGAAGCATTTGGAGCAGGTACAGCAGCTACTATTGCTCAAATAAATTTAATTCACTTCGATGGCATAGATTATAAATTAAATGACCCTTCCAAAAGTGAATTTTCGAATAAATTACTTGCTTATCTTACCTCCTACAAAATGGGCAATGAAGAAGATAAATTTAACTGGTTGGTTAAGTTTTAAAGACGCAACTGTACGTTTCGGCAAAAGGAAAATCGACAACTGAGCATCTCAAGAACTTTTACGAATCACAATTTTCAGAGTTTCTAAAAGACAAGGAAAAATTGGAAACTCTAGCAAGTTATTGTAATAATTTTTGAAGCCATATTTGAGAAGCTCCGAAATTCCTGTGGAGAAAATGAGCTATTAGAGATGCTTTTAAATTAAACCTTTTTTAGATTTTAAATCTGTAACATATTGCTTTATTTTTTGCTCATCCTTCTTTTTACAAATTAGAAGTGTTCCGTTACTTTCTACCACGATATAGTCATTTAATCCTTGTACCACAACAAGTTTTTCATCGGGCATCATGATGATGTTGTCATTGCAATCATAAGTCATTACTTTGGCTCCAATAACGGCATTTCTACTTTCGTCTTTATTCACATGAGTATATAATGACCCCCAAGTTCCGAGATCACTCCACCCCAAATCAGCAAGAATAACAAAAACATTATCTGCTTTTTCCATTATGGCATAATCAATAGAGTCATTCTTGCACATCGGATAAATCTGATCAATATATTCAGCTTCTTGCTCGGTATAATAGGTCGGTAATCCA
>CAMZLL010000208.1 GCA_947311505.1 uncultured Cryomorphaceae bacterium | reverse complement strand
CACTTTACACCCAATTTCACCCTATAAATGATGAATTTTTCGGGTTAAAGTTAAAGTTACACAAGTTTTTTTGAGTATTTATTATAAGCTTTACAAATTCAAGACTGCAAAACACAAAACCCACAACCTCTATGCTCTTATTATCACAAAAAACAGTATCAAAAACAGGTGTTATTCGTATTCTATGATTGGTTATTGCGTGAGGGATAGGAACGGCATCCTCACGAAAGCTTTTTGGAGCTTTTGTGAGATATAGTGGATAGCCCGACCCAAAGGGGCACGCCCAAATTAGTTTTTAGTGCTTCTGAAAAATGTGTACTAACAACAATTCTAACAAAAAACCGTTGATAAGAATACCTGAAACCGATATCTCTGCCTTACATACTTGTTAATTTTATACATTAATTATATTATAGGTATGTTATATTCGAATTTATTGAACTTAGAGCTTATTCTCTTTGTTGTTCTAGCTTTCACAACTGTTGTGATCGGGCAAAGGCTTTTAAAAAAAGAACGGAGAAGGAATGCCTTGGTCAAAGTTATATTTTTCCCTTTTGCTTTGCTGGTTTTTACAAATAGTAGTGCTACGGGACAACAGTCAACTATATACACCGAAGAGTATGTAACCTATCGAGATGGATTAGAGCTTTATGACAAGGCTCAATATAGTGCTGCGCAAGAGAAGTTCTCAGAAACTGTTTCGCAGATTGACAACAAGCAAGACGAGATTAGAATCAATGCAGAATACTATGTGGCGGTTTGTGCATTGGAATTATTCAACAAAGATGCTGAACATTTATTAAATCGTTTTGCATTTAATCACCCAGATCATCCGAAGGCGAAGAAAATACATTTCCAAATGGGGAAATACTATTACCGAACCAAGAAGTTTAAACAAGTAATAGAATACTTCAACAAGGTAGATGTTTATGACTTGACAGAGGATGAAAAAACAGAATACAACTTCAAGCTTGCCTATAGTTATTTTTACAAAAAACAACCCGAAAAAGCTAAGATTTTGTTCCATGAAGTAATTCAAACCGAAAATAACTATAGTGTACCTGCTCACTATTACTACGGGCACATCGCATACACAGACGGGAATCCTCAAACGGCATTGGTCAGCTTTAAGAAAATAGAAAACGAACCTATGTTCAAGTCGGTAGTGCCCTACTACATCACACAGATTTATTACGGCCAAGAAAAATATGATCAACTACTTGCCTATGCGCCTGCTTATATGGATAGTATTTCTAACAAAAGAAAGCCTGAATTTGCAAAATTAATCGGAGATTCTTATTATAATAAAGAACGCTACAAGGATGCTATACCCTACTTAATGCTACATAGAAAAAGTGCACACTCGACTAGACAAGATGCCTACCAACTGGGGTATGCGCACTATAAACTAGGAGAGTATAAAAAAGCAAATGTATATCTCAACAAGGCGGCTTCTAAGAAAGATACGTTGGCACAAACAGCATCTTATCATTTGGCAGATTCGTATTTGAAAACAGGTCAGAAGAACTTTGCCAAAAACGCTTTCAAAACTGCGGGTTCATTGGATTTTGATAAGAATATTCAAAAAAATGCCAACTTCAACTATGCAAAATTAGCCTACGAGCTTTCAGACAACCCATACAGCGAACCTATAGAAGCGTTCAATGACTTCATCGACACTTATCCAAATGACCCGTTGGTAGATGATGCTTATGAGTTTTTGCTCAAAGTATATATGACCACCAAAAATTATAAAAAAGCACTAAAATCATTGGAACGTATAAAGGTCAAAGACAATAGAATGAAAATGGCGTATCAATCCATTTCGTACAACCTAGCTGTGGAGCAGTTTTATAATGATCAATACGAGCAAGCAATAAGCAGTTTTCAAAAAGCTCAAAAATACGCTATCGACAAAGCAACTACGGCAGAAAGTTATTATTGGATGGGCGAATCCAACTTTCATTTAAAGAGGTACACTCAAGCTATTAGTAATTATGTAGAGTTTAAATTGGAGCCTGGGGCAGCGATGACCAAGGAGTTTTACAATGCTGACTACGCAATAGGCTATGCCTACTTTATGAAATCTAGCCCTTTTCATTTGATTACCAACTTCGATGACGCTGCGACTAAACAGAATCACAATGAATTATTAAAAAAGAGCGTTACCGCCTTTAGAAACTTCACGATATTAAAAGACAGAGTAGATCAAGACAAGTTAGAGGAGGCGTATCTACGGACTGCAGATTGTTATTATTTACTCAGAAATGATAGGGAGGCGATTAAATTTTATGACCTTGCTATCCGAGAAGGAAAGAATGATATGTCGTATGCGTTTTATCAAAAGTCACTTTCGCAAGGTGCTATTGGGGATCACGAAGGCAAAGCGAAAACCTTAGCCACTTTGGCAACTAAATACCCTAATTCTAGCTATAAGTCGAGCTCTATTTTAGATCTTGCTGGCACGTATTTAATTATAAAGGAATACGGAAAAGCCATTACGAAATACAAAGAATTTGTAGCTGAATATCCGAACAATGCAAACACTCCTAGAGCATTAGCTAATATTGGCGTTTCTTATTTTAAGCTAAACGACTATACCAATGCAAAAAAATATTCACTACAAGTATTGGATCATTATCCGAACGATAAAACCGAGAAAGAAAAATGCATTCAAACATTCAAATCAATATATGAAGCACAAAACGATATCAACGGATATTATTCTTGGTTGGCATCAAGAGGTATAGAAGTAAAACAAAGCGAGAAAGACTCTGCACTTTGGGAACCGGTACAATACGCATTTGATAATGGAGATTGTGATGCCTTGCTCCAAGACGGAAACACATACATCAATCAAGTAACCAATCCTGCACACGAAATAGATGCACATTTCTATTTAGCACAATGTTACTATACTATTGATAAAAATCAAGCTTTGACACATTATAATTTTGTGATAAATAAAGGCATTAGCGAAAACTATGAAGAGGCGCTACAACGAGGTAGTTTTATAGCTTACGAAAATCAAAATTGGAAATTAGCATCTGAACATTATAGCAAATTAGAAAAAGTGGCTGTAAAAGAAGAAAACATTAGAAACTCCAAAGTCGCACAAATGTATTGCTACAAAGAATTACACAACAATTCGAAACTCATATCCTATAGTGAAAAGGTAATCAACATTGCGAATATAGAGGAAGACATCAAAATTGAAGCAACGCTTTTCAAAGGATTAGCATTAAAAGAAGAACAACAATACCAACCTGCATTGGCAACCTTGAAAGACTGCTACGAAATGACAACCTCTATCAAAGGTGCGGAAGCAAAATTCAACTATGCTGAGGTTTTATTTTTGCAAAGCGAACACGCTGCTTGCGAAACCTCTATAATGGAACTCGTACGTCAAAAGCCAGCCTATGATTATTGGACTGCCCATGCTATTATTTTGCTTGGGAAAAATTATATGGCTTTAGAGGATTATTTTAATGCTAAACACTCGCTTCAAAGTGTGATTGACAACTACGAAGGAAAAGATCAAACGGAAATTATAGCAGAATGTAATACCCTCATTGCAGAAATAGAATCGTTAGAAAATGGCGCATCGGAGAAGTCAGTAGAAACACCAGAAGACGAAACAGAATTTGAGCAAGAAGATAACAATCAACCTAATAATAATTAATATGAAAGTAGTTAGAAAAATAATAACATTAGGTTGTTTAGCTCTTATTCAACTTATAGCAAGTACAACATCCATTGCTCAAGAAGGGGGGATAGGAAATAATGACGTAATAGCAAACGGCAATCAGAATAGAATCATCACCAAATCGAGTAAATCTAATAGTAAACCTACAACGAAAGATACTACTATAAAAATACGCGATGTAAAGTATTATCTGGAACCGGCAAAGTATGATGTAAAATATACAGCACAGCCCATAAAACCAGCTAAACTAAAAGTGGTAGAACCACTCGAAAAATTATACGCAGGATATGTGAAGTTTGGTGTAGGAAATTACACGATGCCCTACCTTGACGCGTACTACAATTCAAGAAGAAGCAAAAAGAACAATTGGGGAATCAACCTTAAACATCACAGCGCTACTGGTCAGATAAACGATTTTGGAAATACCAGTTTTAGCCAAAACAATTTAGGAGGTTACTATACTCATTTCTTAAAAAATCACACCTTAAAAACCAACGCCTACTACAAAAGAAATGTGACTAATATGTACGGTTTTAACAGTAACGACACTTTGATTCCACAAACCTACAGAGAAAGTAAAGACTCTATAAACCTAAAGTATAACCTTGTGGGAATTCATTCCTTATTGACCAGTAGATATAGAGATAGCTCAAAAATAGGTCATAAAGTAGGACTTGGATACTACTTTATGAATAACCAAAAAGGAGTGCAAGAAAACAATGTAAGAGTATATACTACGCTTAGTAAATATCTAAAAGAAGAAAACATTGAAGCTAATGTAGATTTTGAAATCGACTTTAACAATCTGAAACAACCGTCACTTTATCCAATAGACACCACAAGTGTGGCTATAAACAATCTATCCACAACTACCAATACAGGTATCTTAAAATTAGTGCCGTATGTGGTTAGCAACAATATATTGAACAAGCTGCATTTCAAAGGAGGTTTTGGTGTGAATATCGATATTGCTTCGGTAAATAAATTCTACTTTTTTCCAGAGGTAGAATTGAGTTACAACTTATTTAACAATGTCTTCATTCCTTATGCAGGAGCTACAGGAGGCGTTCACAGAAACTCGTTTAACAGCACCAGAATCAAAAACCCTTGGGTATTGTCTAACACGGTAATGAAAAACACGGTAGAGAAGTACAACATCTATGGAGGGATAAGAGGCGCTATAAGTTCTGAATGGTCGTTTAACCTAACGGCACGAACACAAAAATTAGAAAATCAAGCATTCTACTTTAACGACACAACTTTTAGCTATCAAAATGGATTTGGAATATTGTACGACACTATAAATAAAACAACCTTTTCTGGACAATTGAGCTACCAAAAAGACGAAAAATTCTTTTTCAATGGTAAAGCCGAATACTTTATGTATAAAACTAAAAATCAAGAATTTGCTTGGTTAAATCCTGACTTTAAAATTTCCCTGAATGCGACTTATGACTTAGCTAATAAGATAATCGTGAAAGTGAATATTTTTATAATTGGAAACAGAAAATCATTCTCACTAGACAGCATAGCTGATGCAGAAACTACAGATGCCGGTCAGTATGTGCTAGATCTAAAACCTTACGTAGATGCAAATCTGGGACTTGAATACAGGTACAATAAACGCCTGTCTATTTTTATAAATTTCAACAATTTATCAGCTGCAAAGTATCAAGAGTTCACAAAATATCCTGTACATCGCTTTAATGCGTTGGGTGGTTTTACTTTTAGATTTTAATTTTTTTGTTCTTCGCTAAAATTAAGTAGGCACAACCTTCAATTATGTGCATATTATCAATTTATTGCAATTATTTTGAGCAAAATGTGGTCATATTTGTATATTAATTTAACTTGGATTTTATGAGGTTATTGACTTTGCTTTCATGCATATTGGTTTGGGGTTTTTGGAATGCACAAGAGCCGGGTGCTAAACTGGATTTTGGAAAATACAAAAAGAGTAAAGCCGCTGTCTGGTATTTACATAAAACGCCAAGTGATTTCTCTTGGGAGAAAAGCTCATTGCTACAACCTCCTATTGACTATACACAAGCAAAGATTCACTACTCCCGAACTTTTCTTGGAGATACGACTTCTGTTAGTATTAATGACACTTATGTAAATCACAATCCTGAACCCGAATTGCTTACTCCAATAGCACGATATACTTCTACCAAAAAAGTAACCAATAAAGATTGGAACTTGTTTAGGAGGTATGTTAGGGATTCGATTGCAATACGTATCTTATGTGAATATTATGGCGTTAAAAACGTATTGACACCGACATATACAACTGACAAAAATGGAATTAAACGAAAAAAACACGAATCAGAATGGAGTATAAATTGGGACACAAAAATCAACTATAAAAAACAATTGGGTAATGAAGATTATTATTCACTCAGTCAGATGATGTATCGCCAACATGAAACATTGGATCAAGAAATAAGAATTGATGATCGGAAATTAAACTACAGTTATCCTACCTTTAATTACAAAAACCAAGAAGAATATAGATATTTTAAAAATGAGTACTTCAATGAACTAGATCGCAATGAATACAAGTGGTCGGCACTCTGCAAGAATAACGTAGTTGCTCTTTTCAGAGATTCTACGATGTGGATTACAGACTCCTCTAGTACGCATTATGGCAACATAGAAGATGGATTGGTAGCATTTTACAATTCGCATCCCTATTTCGAAAATCAACCCGCAACAAGTATGAACGCCATTCAAGCTAAAGCCTACTTACATTGGTTGGAAACAATACATCAAAAACAATTGAACAAAAATAAAATACCGCTATGGGTAAAATACAATCTTCCAACCGAGATAAAAGATACAACACTTTTCCAAATAATATCACTTCCGTTATCGTTAGATTCTTGGAAGATTACCAATGCCGATTATAAGAAATTTGTTTTTTATGTGCAAGATTCTTTAGCCCGAAGAATTTTAGCACAGGAATACCCTTCAAAAACATACTTAACCCCAGTTATTGACAGTGAATTACAGGAAATAGATGAACAAAACTGGAACCTCAACTATGAAACAAAAATAGATTGGACAAACAAAACGGGGGTACTATTAAAAGGAGAAAATGAACCTTTATATGGCTTACTTTATGAGCTTTTTTACCCAAAATTTCAGGGAGACACCAATCTAATAGATAAAAGAAAATTAAGCATAATCCAGTATTTTTATGATTTTAAAAACGCTAGTATTGAGTTAGAAAAGGGCTTTGTAAATGGCGACCAATACTACAATGAGATTTGTGCTGACAAAAAATTCTTAAACCGAATCATTCCAGAATCACTGACTCATTACAAAGGGGAGGCAACTAGGAATTCGCTTGGAAAAACACTGAATTTATCGTACGTGAATGAAGAAAACTGTACTTCTACCGACATATACAGTCATGAAAGAAGAAGTCGTTTTATTATTCAAGATCAGCTAAATGTATATCCTGGAATTGTGCACAGAGAACCCACAACTATTTGCATGAAGGATAATACGGATAGAAACATTATCTACGAAATAGAACCAGACCAATTTTGCACATTTGTAAACTGCCAACTTTGCCCCCAAAAAACAGACTGGGAAGTTGTCCCAGAAGAATATGATTTTGACTCCAATCCAGACGCTTTGATTACCAATATTACTTACTTCCAGTATATTGCTTACTGGCGTTGGAGAATCAAAAAAGGCAATTATCCTAATGAAAGCGAAAACCCTCTGATACAAAATTACATCCCATCGAAAGACGAGTTTAAGAAAATACAAAATGGGAAAGCTGCTTTGCATCCGCAAGAGGTTGCGAATATGCCTACTCCAGGGTTTGGGTATGTGGTCAGTTTTTATGAGAAATAAATGTAGATTTAAGGTCACTTATAATTACAATTTTTTGCTTAGTGTTAAAAGTCGTATATTTGGAGGATGCAATCTGAGAAAGACATTAAATACTTACTACTTGCCATTTGTATTTTTACAATGAGTTTGAATTTTAATGCCCATCGTGCTCATTGGCATGGCATACTTGGTGGTACATATCTTTTTGAATCGCATTTTTCAAAATCTTTAACAGGTTTTGAAATAGGCCTCAACCGACATTTTAGCAGTTGTACGCACTCTCACTATTTAAACAGCTTTAGTGTTAATTATCTATTTAATGAAAACTACAAAGAATATGGAGTTTCTTATGCCAATAGAATTTTCAAGAAAGCAACTTGGATAGGTCATGGTGGTTGGAATTTACTTTGCAAAATCAACCCTAATTTAGCTAAAATAAATTCGAAAAGTGTTTACTTGTTAAAGCCGGGTATTGGAGCTCTGTTGTATTCTGGAGCAAGACTCCATTTTACAGTTGTACAATTGTTTGCACTTTATAATTATACTATTTACTTCCAAAAAAATCAAAACGTAAATAACATGTCCAATCACTCCATTCAGCTTGGATTATTTATAGGTTTCAATGCGATACAAATAAGACCTAACCCGAATTATTCATTGCACTTATAAATTTAAAAAAAGAACTTCAAAAATTTTCAGGATTTAATTTTCCTGCAATTTTTCACCCATTCTATGTTCTAATTTCTAAAAATTAACTATTATTT
>CAMZLL010000207.1 GCA_947311505.1 uncultured Cryomorphaceae bacterium | reverse complement strand
CCCTTATTCCTAAATATCTAACTAGTTGCTTTGCACTATTTTAAAAGTATTTCTATGTTTATATATGAGAAAACATTACAAAAATGGAGAGAAGATATTTATTTTAAAACAACAATCATGACAAAAAAATAAAAGATATATAGTTTTCTGCTATTATTGTTTCTCATATTTAGTATTTATATATATTTATTGAAGCCATCAAATGATAAAAACTGGATAAAACAACAGAAAATATTATGATACTGAGAAATTTCTGGAAATGATATTTCGTTGTTTAATATTAGAAATTTTGATTATAAAAAGTGAGGAGAGATGGAAGCATCATACTATGATAAAGATTTTGATTTGAGCACATTGAAAAGTCTTGATTACATTTTAGTGCCTTTTGCTTTAGATGATTTGATTGCACATAGTTTTTTAAGTTTTTGATTTGAAGATGGGAGTTATGTTTCTTTTTCTATAGAATGAAGAAAAGAGATATGAGAGTCTTATTCTCCATTTAAGTGATTGTTTAGAAAGTATGAACTGATATATGTTATTTGAGATGAAAAAGATTTGATAGATCTTAGAATAAATTTTGATAAAGATAAAGTATATCTATATCCTATAAAAATAGAAAAAGAAGTAAATAAAAAGTTGTTTTTAAGTATCTTAGAAAGAGCCAATCAATTAAAGAAAAAACCTGAGTTTTATAACACGGTTTCTGATAACTGTACTACATGACTTTGGAGTCATTTAAAAAATATCTGATCAGACAAGATCCCTTTAAATCTTTCATTGTTATTGCCATGACTTTCTGATAAATATTTATTTAAGTTGTGACTAATAGAGAGCGATGCAAAAAGTATTGAAGAACTGAGAGCATCTCATTTGATAAATAAATTAGGCGAAAAATATGAAAATTTTAGTGATTTTTCTTTAAAAATAAGAGGGGAGAAATAAAAACTATATTTTCTTCTTGAAATCAAAAAACTTTTGTATATGATATATATGTTTTATCGTAGTAATACAATATTATGTCCTTTCCAGAATCATTACAAACACTTGCAGAACTTTTGAAATGAATCAAAAATACTGATATAGAAAGAGTGATAGAAGACTTATTTACCCCCTCCGAGATCGTAGAACTAGGCGAAAGGATAGCGTTATTGAAACAGTTGAAAGCAGGAAAAACCCAAAGAGAAATAGCAAGTGATTTAGGTATGTCAGTGACGACGGTGAGCAGAGGAGCGAGAGTATTGAAGTATGGGAAAGGGATAGTGGCAAAATATTTGTAGTGATAATTTAGGTTGAATAAATAATATTTACTTTCTTTTTTTTGTTTTAATGTTATACTGTAGTAATACAATATATAATATAATTTCATGGTGGATATATCAACATAGTTGGTAGGGTTTTGTTCTTTGAATAGATTTCCTGCTTCTGTGTCTTTTATGAGAGAGGAGTTTTTTTATGTTTTAAAATAAATTATGATGGAAAAAATACAGAATGTTACTACGGAATATAAGAAAGCGAATGAATCGTGATATTTAAAAGAAGCGTTTGCAAAATGTTTATTTGATTTATTGACCTGTTCGAATGAAGAAGAAATAAAAAAGAATGGATATTCAACAGTGATTGTTCATCCTATCAAAGTATTAAAAGAAAAATATGATTATAGCTATGTAGCGATGCAAGGAGAAAAGATTATATGATCTAGTAGTATTTATCCTACACAGATGACTCCATTAGATACTGTATCTTATGAAAATAAACAGTTAATTATAGGGGAAATTTGATCTACTGTTATTAATCCACAATATCAAAAACAATGAATAGGATCTACATTAGCGAAATTTGCGATAGAGCAATGTAGAGAAAAGTACGAAGCTATAGTTTCTGCCACTATTAATCCGTATCGATATGCTAAAAGAAAAATGATGTGATTTGTAGATGCAACATTCCCTCAAAAATACTATGAACAATGAGAACAGTGCTTTTCAAAAGTGATGAAGGAACATTGAAAAGATTTTGAAAAAGAATCAAAGTTTACTATATTTTGTGATAATCAAAACATAAAAAAACACCTTACTGCTTTACTTTATAATTAAACATGAAATGTATAATAACTTTTTAAATGCTCAGTATAAAAGTATTCCATGAATAACGGTGATTGACTCGAAAAAATCTTGACCAAGTATATGAATACTTGCTATAAATCATGGAAATGAAAAGGTATGATTATCTGTTTTTGATAAACTTATACATGATATTGATCTATCAAAAAATATTTTGAAAGGAAAGATTTATTTAATTGCCGTGAATTTGTCAGCTTATCAACATTTTTTAAGAAGTGGTGATATAAGCAAATATAGGTTTATCGATGATAATATGAATAGAATTCATGGAGAACCCTTTAAAAAAAACTCATATGAGTTTCAAAGAAAAAAAGAGCTGGAACCTATTTTAGATGAATTAGATATTGTTCTGGATATACATAGTGTATCTTTTTGAGAATCTTTTATGTGTATTTGTAGTGAGGAAAGTCATCGTTTAGCAAAAAAGATATTTGATACTGAAAGTATATTATTAGAAACGTTAGACTCTTCTACAGCATTAATTTCATATATAGCATCACAGTGAAAAACAGGCTTTTGACTAGAATGTGGAAATCATAGTTCAGTTTCTTGATATGAAAATGGGGTGAAGAATGTTTTAAATTTATTATGATATTATGGTGTTGTGGATAAAAAATATATAGAGACAACAAAAATATTTCAGCAGATTACTTATAAATTTATTGAAGAAATATATCCAAAGTCTTCATCTTTTCAGTATACTAAAAAGTTTGCGAATTTTACTGAACTGTTGCCATGAGAGATATTTTGAAAAGATGGTGATACTATATATAAAAATCTGTATGACAAATCAATATATATATCATTTATAAAGAAAAAAATAATTGCAAATGATGGATGTGGATTTTTGCTTGAAAAAATATAAAGATTTATTTATGATATAAAGTCTTATACCAAAGATTGGAATAATTTTGAGATATTTAGGAAAGTCAAAGTTTGGGTATTGAAATTGTGTATAAAATTTTCTTATTCCTAACTATTTAACTAGTTGCTTTGCGCTATTTTATATTATTTGTTTTTACTACTATGAAAATTCCTAAGTTTCTTCAAGAAAGTCTTAATGTGTCTGAAATAAATGATATCTATAACAGGAGAGTTATAGTGAATAATATTTATAATTTTATAAAAAATAATAATAATTTTTGAGCTAAAATTTGAATATATGGTGCATGGGGAAGCTGAAAGACAATAGTGTTAAAAATGTTAGAAAAAAAGTTGAAAAAATTACAGAAGTTTCATTTTTGTTGGACAAAAGATAAAGTAATATTTCTCTCTATTTCTGATGTAGATAATATTAAAGATATTCATAAAAATTTTATTAGAGATATTTATGATTCAATTGGACTAAAGAAAGTACTCTTTTGGTTTCCACTTACTATTATTATAGTCTTTTTAGTAATACTATTTGTAATTAGATACTATGATTTTGTTAGTATTTTATTTAAGGATGGTTTATGAACTTGGTTCAAGGGGACTTTATTTTGAGTTATTATATTATTTATAGGGCCTTCGCTATTCGCTTTAGGCAAACAAAGAAAATTATGAACATCTTTTCAGTATCGTTTTCTTCTAGTTATTCCTTTTTTATATTATAAAAAACTTTTTTGAAAAAGAGTGACAGTTATTGTAGATGATTTAGATAGATTTAACCCTAAGATTTTACCAGATTTATTACTATGGTTGAATAGAATATCCACAGTAGATGAAGGATTAGTGAATATTATTATTTCTGCTGATCCAAAGATACTAGCTGAATGAATCAAAAAATTTAATGGTCAGTATTCATGAGGTGAGGGATATATATTTTTAGAGAAAATAATAGATATACCTTTCTATCTTGATGAAATTAAGAATAATGAAAAGTATGTATTTTGGAATACATATAAGAAATCATTGATAAAAGATTTCTCTAAGTTTTCTTATATTGAATGATTTATAGAATATCTTCCAAATAATATAAGGCAATTAAAAAGATATTTTAGATTTTTATATACATATATTGATAATTTAAAAAGATTTTGAGATGAAGAAATAAAATGGGGATTGTTTTTCTTTATATGTTTGATGAAATTACAACATCCTGATGAAACTAAAAGTATTTTCAATGAAATGAATGAGCAGAAAATATTCTTATTCGAACTTTCTAACGATAGGGATGAGAATATAAAAGACTTTTTAAAAAATATACCTGATAGTATAAAAGATTATATATTTTGATTATGATGACAACGAATATACGATGGAGATCGTTTGGCAGATCTGTTGACCTATTATTATTTTGATAATATTCCTCTTTTGACAGACAAGGAGTTTAAAGAAAAGTTTATTGTATGAGATATGACGTTTATAGATTTGGAAAAGTTGTATTCTGAAAATTATATAAAATTATTGGAAGTCTTGACGAGACATAAAAATAAATATTATACAGTAATGGTTGAAAAAATGACTGATTGAATGAAAATATATAGTTCTTATGTTCAGAAAATCTATAATTTCATTAAAAATGCTATTTCAAAAATAGATAGTACATATTTGTATGACAAAGATATAATTATATCAATTATATCTAATCTAAAATGACATGAACACTTTAAGAGGGATACAAAATTTATAAAATACTCTAATGACAGATTAAAGGAGGAAGAACTTTTAAAGGAATTGGTTAAGAATTTACATCCTCAGCTTCTTTTTGATGTAAAAAATGATATTAAGTGATTTGATGATTTTATAGATGAGAAATATTGGGAGTATCTCATTGATGAATTTTCTATTAGAGAATTTAATCATAAGTTAGTAAAGCAGGGTAATTTTATTTATAATATATTTATAAATTACCAATGACTAAAGCAGGTTTTGTGAACTTCTCGAAATTCTTCTATGAATGCAAATTTATTTTTTTCTTTGTTGGTTTTTCTTGATCAAATATGAAAAGTAGGAGAAAAGAAACATAATATAATGACGTTTTTAGAGTCAGAAGAATTTAATCAATTTATAGAAATGTTATCTTTCTCTGCGATTAATCATAGAACATTGTGACATCTTTATTCTGATGTATTAGAAAAGCTTTCTTCCGATTATAATAAAATCCCTTCGATAAAATCTATTTATGAGAAAGTAAATAAATACAGACTAAAATAATCTACCCAATCTCCACTCCCTCTACATAAAACCCTCCATTATACGTATCTGATTTGATCTTGCCGATAACAGTAAGAGGAGTATTTCTTTTTATCGTGTGAAGCGTTTCTCCTGCTCCTCGCTGGATAACATTAAAAGAATTTCCCTCTTTCTTACATTGTAACTTGAGGTGAGTTCTTTCTCCTTTCCCCATAGTGGTAGCATGCGTGATGATTACCTCATCTATCTGAAATAAGGGTTCTGGATTTCCTTCTCCGTATGGTCAGAATTGTTTTATCTGATCGAGGATGCCGTTCGAAAGTTCGTGGCTATAAAGCTTTGTATCAATGTTCGTTGTTCTCTCTATTTTTTGTTGTTCTTCAAATTGCTGTGCATATTTATGAAATCTTTCTAGTACTTCATCAAGATCATCGAGATGAACGGTCATTCATCATGCCTGAGCATGTCCACCATATCTGAGGAGAAGATCATCAGCAGTTTTTAGCATCTCTACCACATTAAAATATTCAGGACCTCTGAGGCTTCCTACGGCTTGTTTGTTGTATGTATCCACTTTTAATATCAATGAGGGTTTATAATGATTTTCAGTAAGTCTTCCTGCGACGATTCCTACGATTCCTTCGTGGAAATGTTCGCTGGTTGCTACGAGAAGAATTTTTTCTGGGTCGATAAGCTTGTTTGCTTCGACGACCATTTGTTGTTGGATTTTTCTTCTTTCTTCGTTCATAGCTTCTATCTTGGTGAGCTGTTCTATCTGAGCTTGTTTGTTCGAGATCAAGAATGCTTTCAAACCTTCCATAGCATCATCCATCCTTCAGGTAGCGTTGAGTCTTGGTCCGATGATGAATCCAAAATGATAGGTATCTACTTCATCTTTAATATTTAGTGCAATGAGAAATTGTCTGAGTGATGGAGCAAGTCGTTTTCTTCCTTTATTCATTAAACGAAGTCCATTTTTGACAATGAGCCTATTTTCCTTGATGAGAGGCATTACATCAGTTACGGTTGCTATCGCAACAAAAGGTAAGAGTCGTTCAAATGCGATTTTTTTGTCTTGTTTTTCAAGGCCCTGTTTTTCTGCAAGAGCCATACAGAGCTTAAATGCGACGGTTGCACCACAGATATCTTTGAAAGGGTAGTTATCATCTATCTGGGGATTTACGACAGCAAGGGCTTCAGGGACACCTTTGACGATCTTGTGATGGTCAGTTATAATCATATCTAATCCTATTTCTTTGGCGTGTTTTGCTTCTGATCGTGCGGTGATACCATTATCGACAGTGATGACGAGACTACAGCCGAGTTCTTTGATTTGGTCGAGGTGATAGTCTTTTATACCATAGCCGTCTTTCATCCTGTGGGGGAGTCTAATAGAGATGTTTTTATATCACAGAAATTTCCTGAAAAAAGTGAACATTACATAGCTAGAACAAATACCATCTACATCATAATCACCAAAAATCATAATCTTCTCGTTTTGTTCTATTGCCTTCGTGATCCTTTCTATCGCGATATGGATATCAGGAAGCTTTCGAACATCTACTCGATACTCTTCGTAGCTAGGATTGAGAAATTTTTCTATATCATCTTCGATATTTCTAATATGTGCAAGCCTTGTAAAAATGTCTTGATCGGGGTTGTCGTGGAGGAGTTTGTATTTCATAGATGTATACTTGTAAAATAAATATTTATTTTTTAAATGTATTAAAAAATTATAAAACAAAATACAATATCATCGTTCTATTCATTTCTTTTTTAACTGCAATTGAATTTATGGATAATTTAT
>CAMZLL010000206.1 GCA_947311505.1 uncultured Cryomorphaceae bacterium | reverse complement strand
TTCACCATCTATCAATACAGATGGGTTCAAAGGAGGCGCTGTTCCTACTGAAATACCAGCACCATAAGTTAGATAAAGCGTATTTAAAATTTTATAACAAGTAAATGTCATATTGACAATTCAATATGACATTTACTTGTTATAAAATTTTAAATACGCTTTATCTAACTTATGGTGCTGGTATTTCAGTAGGAACAGCGCCTCCTTTGAACCCATCTGTATTGATAGATGGTGAACCATTGCTACTATTCATAGTGAAAGCAGATAATAAACACAAAAAGCCAATAAACCCTGCAAGATACCAAGTTCCTTTTTCAACAATATCTGTAGATTGTGCTACATTTCCTATTTGATTTACTGCGCTAAAGCTAGCGTCTAAACCTCCACCTTTTGAGTTTTGAATCATTACAATCAATACCAACAATACACTTGCTACTAATACCAATATTCCAATAACTATTTCCATAATATTTTTTTTGTTTATTTAATTATCGTATTCCATTTTCTCTCTTAAAAACCGAATTCGGCTTGCAAAGAACGTGTTTTTTTCTGGAATAGTCAACGTCAATTGTTCATAAATTTTTATTGCCTTCAAATAATTACCTTGAGAGGCATATATATTCGCAAGTGTTTCGGTAACATAGGGCTTTTTTTCAAGCTCCTTTTTAACGGATATATTTTTAGTATTTTTATACTCTTTTGGATTTTTTAGTCGAGTAGTTTTTAAAGAAATAAACTGATTAATCAAATCTTCAGGAGATTTTAAAGCCGATTGAGTCTCTTTTTTTATTTTTGGTTCTGCCTTTGATTCTTGTACTTCTCCGGAATCCAAAACCTGAAGCCAGTCACTAAATTTAGAAGGAGCTGCTATACTTTTTTGATTTTCAAGTTTTGCAGCTTCTGGTTCTTTTTCGTTTTTCGTTAATGAATCTTCTGTTGCTGTTTCCTCTTTTGCAATATCTGATACATCAAGTTGTATAGAACGGTTAATAGCCTCTACTAAAATATCACTTTCTAAAGCTACTAGTTCTGAGTCAACTTCTTTTCTTTTTTCATTTGTTGAAATCTTCGCCTCATCCGCACCATCTTCAACAGCTTCAAGCAAGTTTTCTTTGTTGGTTTTTGAATTTTTGTCTTCCGCTATATCTTCAGTATTTAAAGACGCTTTGATTGTAAGATTTTCGGCTTTTGTAACGGTTTCTTTTTTCTCTTCCACATTTTTAAAAGCGGGAGCGTCTGCTTTTGTAATAATAGTTTCTGGAGCAGATCTATGCAATATTTCGTACAGTTCATTTCGGTCGTTTACTACTAAAGCTGCTCGCTGTAATGCTTCTCCATAATATACGCTTTTAATATTTTGCAAACCTCTGACATATAACATTTGAAAGATACCAACGTATGGAAAATCAGTTACACTTTTTTTTAACAAAAATATATCTTCCGAATTGATTAAATGAGGTGACTCTAAATATTTCTCAACTTGACTACTATTCATTTACGCTACAAATTTAGGCTTTATTATTTATTAATAAAGGAATCCGTTTTTTTATCATAACCATACGGGCAATGTTTACATCCACTTTTGCAACAGTAGCCACGTTTGAGGTGATATTTTTCTGTAAAAAAGATATACCCTTCTTCTGATTTGTAAAAGTCTTCGGGGTCTAATTTTGTTTTCTTGGAAAATCCAGACATGTCGTCAGTCATAATGTTTGTTTTATGATACTATTAAAATATAATATACTGCTTTATCTTTGCGATCAATCAATTGAGATTCGATCTTATGAAAAATTAATTCAGGTCGTTTCTTTTGAATCGCAAGCACTTGATTTTCATTCAATACGAAAGCATATTGCTCATTTGACTCCACCAATTCTAACAATGCATTCAAATTAGATTCAAGTATCACTTTATTACCATTATCTCCTAAATAAAAAGGCAAACTAGGCTGACGACCAGGCCCGTGAGCTATCACAATAGTGTACGATTGAGCAACCTGTGATGTTACATAACGCCCCACCTCTTTAGAGCTATTGGTCAACTTGGTAAATTCTGGAGCAACCAACCACAATGAGAGCGTAAAGATTATAGCCGAACCAAATTGTATTGGAATATAAAGTTTATTGTTGAATTTCAACAATTGAATTGATAATAAAATAGTATATATAACACCTACAGATGTGAGCATTATTCGTAAAGACATAGGTACGCTCATGTCTTTCAAAAACTCAAATTGCATCATTATCATTGGTGCAACAGCCAAAGCAATTGCTAAAGCATAATTTAACACATAATGAACAACAACTGTCCATTGAGCTCTAGCAGCTCGATTATCTATTACGGTTTGTGCCTGAATACCGATCAATAATGCGAGTGGAACATGCGCAACAATAACATAAGCAGGTAATTTACTAGGAGAAAACTCATACAACAACCAACCAGAAACCAACCAGCCTATGATAATGATAAAATCGGAATCTTTAGCGAGTGCTTTCTTGATACCATTTCCTATTCCGGTAAAGAAATACATCAAAAACGGCAAGAAAAAAACGGCCATCAAAGCTATATGCATGCCTGGAGGACCAGTCTGATCGTAAACCGCACCTGCAACTCGCTTTTCTACATACCACCAATACATCCAATCTAAAAATACACCTCCATCTCTAAGGTAAGTCGCATATCCCCAGAAGATAACTGGCGCTAGAGCTAATGGTAAAAAGAACCAAGGTCGAAGTTTAAAGATATTCATTCTGTTTGGATGAAACGCAAACAAAAAGACAGCAAACACGCCTGTAAATACAATAATAGGAGGTCCTTTGGTCAATACTCCTAAGCCAAATCCTAGCCAAAAAAGGAAAATCCACTTTTTAGACGGATTGATAATTGTATTAATCATTCCAAAAGCACTCAACGTAGAAAAGAACAGCACGGTAGCATCTGTTACCGATATTTTGGCAACACTCGATACTAGAAAAGAAGTTCCTAAAGCAACGACTCCCCAAAACGAACTGTCTTTTTTTGTGATTTTAACTCCTTGATTCAATAGCAAAAGTAATGTTCCAAAAACAGCCAAAACAGACGGAAATCTAGTAGCAAATTCGTTTTGACCGAATACCTTAAAGCTAATGGCAATATCCCAGAAGTGCAATGGAGTTTTGCGGTGATCGTGCGTCCAATCGTTAAAAAAGTCAGGCACAACCCAATCTCCAGTTGCTAGCATGTTACGAGCAAACCCTGCATAAGCTGGTTCATCTTGATCCCAGAAAGGAATAGCCCAATTGTTAATGATTAAAATCAAAAACAACAACGCCAACACCCAGTATTTATTCTTCGTACTCAAAAATGTAATTTAAGTTTACAAAGATATTAAATAATATTAGACGAATTTATCTACTTCAACGTACCTTTGCAGAAGATGATTTTTTTCAATCAAATATTCAAATGGTTTTTTCTAATTCCTGTAAAACTGTATCAATGGATTATCTCCCCTCTGACCCCTGGCAGCTGTAGGCATTCGCCCACTTGTAGTGCCTACACAGTAGAGGCTATTAATGAATGGGGAGGACTAAAAGGCACGTGGTTAGGATTAAAAAGATTGTCTAAGTGCCATCCGTGGGGGACAAGCGGACATGACCCTGTTCCTAAAAGGGATTGTAAGCAAAAGTAAAATGTGTAACTACAATGATGCTAGTTATGAAACAATATCATTAACCAATATAAATTAACACAATCCAAACCGCATCAAAATCTATTATTTCAAAATAAAAGATTGAAAATAGCCAACATCCAAACTCACTCCCTGTTTATCAATTATTAAACACGTAGGTTTCAAAACAATATTCCTTCTACTTATCCGTTAGCTGTATTCTATTTAATGTAATCTTGTTTGTTAATTGTAACCAAAACATTAAACTTAGTTATAACATCAAATAAGAAAAAGAAAAGGTATAAAATAGAACTTAACGGAACAGATAATTACCAAAGCAAGTGTAGCAAATTGTAACGGTAAAATTATATTCATCTGTAATTGAACGAATTAAATGCAAGTAAAAAGTAGGTATCATCAAACTCAAGAGGCGCTACTTCGTGAAAACGATATAATTGAGGCTGCAAAAAAGAATCCCAAAAGATTCGAGCCGATTTATATCAAATATCATGAACAGATCTTTAGGTATGTGTACCAACGAATGGATAGCGAGGCACAAGCATACGATATCACTTCTCAAGTGTTTCTAAAAGCATTGACAAAACTCCACAAATATGAGTTCAAGGGAGTTCCGTTTTCTTCTTGGTTGTACCGAATCGCAATGAGTGAAGTGTATCAGTTTTTGAAAGACAATGGAAAAGTTGTTGCTCGTACAGTAAATGTAGAAACCTCAGGGTTAGTAGCCATCGAAGACGATTTTGAGGATGTAAAACGGAGCAAAGATAAGGCTAAGTTGATCCAACTAATTGCTACACTTCCAGAAGATGAATTACAAATAATAGAAATGAGGTATTTTGAAAAGAGATCGTTTCGCGAAATCGGGGATATACTTGGCTTAGCTGAGAATACTGCGAAAGTGAGATCTTTTCGAATAGTCAAGAAGCTCAGAAAGAGTTTTTAGACTGCCGATAAAATAACCACAATGAAAAAGAAAATAAACATTGACCGCCCGAAAATTGACTCAGCAGAGATAGCATCCCATCGGGATTTTTCAAATATCTTAAGTCAATTTAATGGTCTTGTAAAACCACCATTCTATAAAACAGGATGGTTTATCACCACAGTTGCAGGTGTAGTAGGAATTGCATTGCTTACAACTGCAATTCAGCTTTCTACCAATACTCCCAAGCAAGAGTTAGCTACAATATCAGATAGTGCACCACCTGTTGATGCAATCGTCATTGATTCTCTAAAAAAAATAGAAGAATTTAACTATGATGAAGACACACCTTGCATCAATCCACCTGTGAAGGAAATGGATATTGCATTTACCACTTACAAGATAGATGCCCAGCTAGGAGGCACATTAACACATCCGAGCGGAACGATTATAACAGTGCCTGGTTTGGCTTTTGAAGATTTATCTGGAAATTTGATTACTGGAGAAGTTCAGCTAAAGTTTCGTGAATTAAATAATCCTATAGATTATATGTGTTCGGGTATTCCTATGGATTATGATAGCTTGGGTCACGCTATGGTTTTAGAGTCTGATGGAATGCTCGAAATACGTGGCTTTCAGAACGATATCGCTGTTCGCATAGCACCTAATAAAGTTATAGAATGTGCTGTAGCTACAACGAATCAATCTACTAGATTTAACGCTTATGTACTCAATGAGGAGAGTAAAAACTGGGAATATAAGGGAAAACCAAAGTTAGTAAAAGAAGATGTATTTATAAATGATTTTACACACACCCCTATGGAGAATAGCTATACTCAACAAGATTTAACAATACTAGAATCCGCTAAAGACAAAGCATCGTTAATATATGCAAATGCCAAAGCATCTGTTACATACCACCAGAAAACAACACCTCAAAAACCGATTTCTAACGGAAATAAAAATCGACAATTTGTATTGGATGTCAACCCTTCCGAATTTCCTGAATTGGCAACGTACAAAAACTTAGTGTTTGAAGTGGTAAAGAACGACCCAAATTTCTCAGCATCTGTTTATTCCGAACAATGGGATGATGTTCGTTTAGCGAAAAAACCAAACAGTAGCAATTACTTACTTTCCTTATTTAAGAAGGGAACGAAGAAGACTTTTTCTGTGTTTCCTATTTTTAATGGTGCTGACCTAAATTTGGCGATGAAGAAGTTTGACAAACAATTGGAATCTTATAATAAGGAGTTGCAAAATAGAAAGACTAAAGAAACTGAAGCTAAAACTGATTTTGAAAAAAAATTACAACAATGGGAAAAAGCTAAGTATGATTTTTACGAGCAAGAAATGGCGAAAAAAAATCAAGTAGCCAATCAAGCTAAACTTACAATCGTAGCAAAAGTTTTGAAAGTAGAACGTTTTGGGGTTTGGAATCTAGATTGTGGAATTGCACTACCCAATGGTGCAAAAAGTAATATCGCTTTTGCTGATAATAAAGGAAATAAAATTGAAGTAGGAGCGATCAACCTTTTTGAAAAAGGAAAAAATACGATTTATACGTATGCAAAGCAAGACTTTAAAAGATTTAAATACACACCAGAAGAGACCAATGTGATAATAGGGTTTCTACCTGGTGACAAAATTGGCATTGTGAATTCAAGCGTTTTTAAAAATATAGAAAACAAAAAAGAGCACACATTTGAAATGGAGATTAAAAAAATAACACCAAAGTTATTAGAAAACCTAAGAACAGAATTTGCAATTTAATAACACATACTAGAGTTGTATGCCATTCTTATAATTAAGGCTTTTTTAGCTCCTCCCCTTCTTTTTTGGGCATATCTAAAAACTCATTACTTTCAAAAAACAAAGTTACTTTCATATTTACCATTTTTATAATAACATATATACATTATTTGTCCATTTTCAAGATAAACCACTCTTTTTCCATTTAAAACTTGATCTTCACATCCGTTCGACTAACTGTAGGGCATCTCTAAAAACTAAATAAGGTTAACTATATTTTTTTATATGGCTAAATATCAG
>CAMZLL010000205.1 GCA_947311505.1 uncultured Cryomorphaceae bacterium | reverse complement strand
TTGGAGGAACAACCAATGGTTTTAATGCTGATGATAGACTAGAACTTTATGACGGAGCAACCCTTATTGACGATTGGCACGAAGCTGATGTAGGAGTTATTGGCTACACCTACAAAAGAAACACAACTATAACAGGCCCTAATACAAATTACACTACTGCTGAATGGACTTTTACAAGCACTGAATCCACAGCTGACCTTGGCACATACGCCTATCCTTCTGGCACTCCCCCAACCATATCTGTACAACCTGAAGACAGGACTAGTTGCTCCATAGAAATGAACGTAACTGCTACACCTGCCAGTGGCGGCACACTAACCTATCAATGGCTCTACAATGACGGCTCCGCTGCGGGTTGGTCAAATGTTACTGCCGGAGCATTTCCTAGCACTACAGTAACAGGAGCAACTACGGCTTCGCTATCTATAACAGGCACCCCCACACAAGTTGCAGCATATGATGGCTACCAATTTTATTGTTTAGTTACAGAAGATGGAACTTGTAATAAAGCCGCTAGAGCAGCTCAATTTGATGCTAGAGAATCTTCTGATCCATACTTGCTTTCTGCAATGATAAATGCTTGCGTCCCAAATACAGGCGGATCTTGTGACAATGAAGGTGAAAACGAATTTGTACTCCTTCAATCTGGTGGAGCTGATCTAGTTGTTAACCCTACTAATATTGTATTGAAATACGGAGCTAGCTCTCCTCCTACTAACACCTTTACAGATTCATTTGTAGCAGATGCTACAGCTACAACAAACCTCAACAATGTTAACACCACAAACGGTTGTGGCACAACCTTATTTATAGATGCTGTAACGACAGGAACGATACCTGCCAATTCCAAAATTATGCTGTTAGATCCTAACATTTGTGTAGATGCTTACGACTTCTCCAACCTTTGTAGTCAAGGGCCAATTTACTTATTATTCTCAACAGACGCTACTTGGACAACTACAGGGAACTTCGTTAACACAAGTGCTACACTTCGATACTATGAGCTTTCAGTTACGGACATCAACGGAAAAACAACCACTACGGAATTTAATTATTTACCCAACTCATTGTCTGGCGCAGATGGTGACTACGCAGAATTTAGCTACTGCGGAGGCGCTGCACACACCTACTCTAATGACGGATGTGCACCTCTAAAGAACATATTACCTGTAGAATTTCTGAATTTTACCGCCTCCAAACAAAAAGACAAAGTAAGGCTAGAATGGACTACCGCAAGCGAAATAAATAGTGATTATTTTGAAGTCTTAAAATCAACAGATGGAGAGAACTTCTACGTGATTGAAACCCTCAAAGCAGCAGGAAACAGCTCCGTAAATATCGATTATTTAAGCTATGATTATTCGCCAAACCAAGGAGCAAATTACTACCAAATACACGAAGTTGACTTTGACAACTCTATTACAAACACTCCTGTAAGAGTAGTTCAATTTGGGAAAGAAGCTTCTGTTTTAGTTAGCTCTTCTAATTCTGAAATGTCTATTTCTTACACTAACTTATCAGAAAATAGTATGATAGAAATTTTCACTATAGAAGGGAAGCCAATCTACACCGATAACATAAAGCTAACTTCTGGTAACATTCTGTATGAAGCTAAGAAGAACCAACAATATTTGATACGAATAATCAGTAACACGACTGTAAAAACCATAAAATACATACATTAACTCTAGCGCATTGTCCAAGATAAAAAAGCTAATCGTAATAGTAGGTCCAACTGCAATAGGCAAAACTTCATTGTCGATCTATTTAGCACATCAATTAAACTGCGAAATAGTCTCTGCAGATAGTCGTCAGTTTTATAAAGAACTTGCTATTGGCACTGCAAAACCAAACCAAAAAGAAATGGATGGTGTTGCGCATCATTTTATTGATTCTCATTCTATATACGAGAGCTACAATGTGGGACAGTACGAAATAGACGCTATTGAAAAAATAGCAAAACTTCATCAACACAACGATTATGTAATTTTAGTTGGAGGATCTGGATTATATGTAGATGCAGTATGTAAAGGTATAGATGACATTCCGTCTAATTCAAAAATAAGAGAAAGCCTTACAAAAGAACTAGAAACGATGGGGCTTGAATATTTGCAAAATCAACTTCTGAAATTAGACCCAGAGCATTACAATACGTGCAATTTAAAAAACCCTCAAAGACTTATAAGAGCATTAGAGGTTTGTAAAACAAGTGGAAAAACATACACCTCCTTTAGAAGCAACAAAGCAAAAGAAAGACCTTTTGACATTATAAAGATAGGATTAGATACCGATAGAACAATTATATACAATAATATAAATGAACGAGTAGATTTAATGTTAGAAAACGGTTTAATCGAAGAGGCGAAGTCTGTGTTTCCCTCAAAACACCTCAACGCATTAAATACCGTTGGCTACAAAGAACTATTTGCCTATTTTGAAGAACTGCTTACAAAAGAAGAAGCTATAGAAAAAATAAAAAAGAACACACGAAATTTTGCAAAAAGGCAGCTCACTTGGTTTCGTAGAGACCAAACAACACATTGGTTTGCTCCAAATCAAAAGGAATACATATTAAAAACAATAATGGATAGCTAAAACAATTATAACCCCTTTAACAATTCTTTAGCTTGATCAGAATAATAATTATCCAATTCTATGATTTGCATCAACACATTCTCACAACTTTGTTTCTTACCCCATTGGTAATACGTTTTTGCCTTGTACCATTGCGCATCAATTTTGAACGTATTGAACAAATGCTTTTGAGCCGCATCAAAATACGTTACAGCATGTTTGTATTTCCCGATATTATAATAACACAAACCACTATAAAATAGTGCATTCAAATCTTCTGGATACTTTTTTAAAACCACCTTATACATCTTCAAAGCCGATTTAAAATCACTTTGACTAAACAACTTTTGTGCATCAGCAATATACGTTTTATAAGGGATCTTCTCAGTATGAAATGTTGCTGTTTGCACTTCCTTGAGTTGATTGTCTTTATTTTCAAAAGCAGCACTCGTTCCGCTCATTATTATTTTTCTTACCGGAATATCTTCAGTATATATCTTACTATAATTCACCATCAAAAAGCCATAGTTATATACCAAAGGTACATCGCTATAAACCAATTCGCCCATAATTACAGGATTGAGGATCGTATCTCTATTCTTGACTTCTATAACAATCTCATTAACTTCATCCAAAACAGAATGCTGCGCTATAAACGAAGTTGTATCAATTACTATGGGAGATTCTTCGATGATTTCTTGGGGAGAAATCAATTCAAAAACAGGTAAAACAATAGCAATATCAATCTCTTCATTCGTCAGGTCAATTACCTCTTCTATTTTTTTTGCTGCCCCCAATTCATTTTTTAAAGTTTCAGTTTCCGCTTCGTTTTTTTTATGTTCTTTGGCTATTGTGTCGGTGGGTGTGGCAATGTTGGCTCCTGTGATATTTAACCCAAATGAAAATTTCCAAACACCTGAATGGTATGCGGAGCAAGTTAAAACCAAAGAACATAAAAAAAAC
>CAMZLL010000204.1 GCA_947311505.1 uncultured Cryomorphaceae bacterium | reverse complement strand
TCTTTTTTGCTCCTTTTTTTCATTGAGCTAAATTTACTAAACTGAACTAGTTTATGAGTAATTGATGAGCACAAATAAATATTATCTGGACTTCCACTCATATAAAAAAAAGGTTTTTCTCCTTCTGTGTACCTTTCGCCATACGAGCACAAAAACCTAGGCATTCCATAAGGAAAAAGAAGCTTATTTCCAGATGCGTGTATGTTCATGGCAGTCACTGTTGCTGTAAAAACCCCATCTGTATCTGGGTAATCGTCCAGAAAAGTTGGGCCTTTTGCATTTATGCAGGATTTTTTTGCTTGAGTCGCCAAAATCGCTACAATTTCTGCATTAATCTTTCTCTGTGTTTTAAATTTACTTTTGGCATCTGCCTTTGCCGAGAGTAGGATTCTATCAGGGTTGGGTTTGGCCACATATTGCCATACAAAAAAAATAAATAAAGATACTGTTATTACAAGTAATAAGTTTTTCATTTGTGTACTCCTGTGCTTATAAATTAATTAAAGAATTTTCTAAAAATATTATACATTAGAATTACTCAAAAAACAATAGAATAAGAAAAGAGCGTGGGCTGTTCTTTTGTGTTTAGTCCATGCTCTTTTATTTTTGATTTAAATTATTTTCTAAATGATTTAATTTTATCTTTAATTCAGTCAAATATTGATATTTCTTCGGTATCATTTTCTGTATTTTCAATCTTTTCCCTTACTGGAAGTCCAAAAGATTTTACTTCAGAAATGTCTTCAATTTCTTTTTCTGATTCATTATCTGAATATAGAGAAGTCTCAAAATTTGAAGCAACTACAGTTATTTTTATTTCTCCTTTTTTTAGTTTTGTATTTTTTACAGTTCCGAACTTTATCATTGCATCTTCTGATGCTTCTTCTGTAATATAGTTTGCGATATCTGAAATTTCACTCATTTTTAAATCTCCATTTGTAGCAATTGAAAATAAAATAGATTTTGCCCCTTTAGTAGAGATGTCAATCAAAGGGGAGTGAATAGCCGCAGAAGCTGCTTTTTGTGCTCGGTCGTCTCCAACTGCAGAACCAATACCTATAAGTGATAAATGAGAGTCTTCCAAAACAGCTTTAATATCTGCATAGTCAATATTTATCATTCCTGGTTTTGTGATAAGTTCGGAAATTCCTTCTACTGCTTGTCGTAAAACTTCATCTGATAACTGAAAAGCTTCTTCAATTGATGCATCTTCTCCTGAGGCTTCTAGAATTTTATCATTTTCAATGACAATGTAAGAATCAACATTTTTTGCTAATTCTTTAATTCCTTCCCTTGCTAAGTCAGCTCTTTTTTTACCTTCAAAAGAAAAAGGTTTTGTCACAACAGCAACTGTTAGAATTCCCATCTCTTTGGCAATTTGACCTATAACTGGGATTGCTCCTGTTCCTGTTCCTCCACCCATTCCACCTGTTAGGAAAACCATTTGTGTGTCTTTCAACGCTGCAGATATTTCATCACTAGATTCCATCGCGGATTTTTTACCAATTTCTGGATTCATTCCTGCACCAGCTCCGTTTGTTAGTTCTTCACCGATGGCAATTTTTTTAGAAGCTTTTGATTGGGCAAGGTCTTGAATATCTGTATTGATTGCAATAAATTTTACATTTTTTACATCTTTTTTGATCATGTAATTTGTAGCATTTAATCCAGAACCTCCAGACCCTATTACTGAAATATTAGGTAAGTTTATTTTACTTTTTAATCCTTTTGTGGCCGCTGCTGTTTTCTTTGCTGCTGCTGTTTTTTTTACTGTTACTGTCTTTTTTGTTGCTGTTGTTTTTTTAACCATTTTTCTTTCTTTTTATTATTAAACTTACTGTATATAATAGCAGAAAAACAGAAAATAGAAAAGTCTATTTTCTGTTTCTGTTTTTTTCCATTTGTTTTCTTTCTGCTGTAATTTCTGCTATTTTTTCGTCACTCATTTTTTCTAAATTTATTGCTTTATCACAAAATAAAATTCCGTCTAAGTGTTCCATTTCATGTTGAAAAATGTGAGCTAATAATCCACCAGCTCCTCAGGTTTTTTCTACACCATCTGCATTTATTGCTGAAATTGTTATATTTGTGCTTCTTTTTACTTGACCATAAATTCAACGGACAGAAAAACAGCCTTCATCAAGCATCTTTGTTTTTTTTGATTGTTTTATTATTTTTGGATTTATAAAAACTAAGTCAGCTGGACTTTTTATTTTTTTATTTAAAACTTCAAAGACATGAGGAGAGACAACAAAAATACGAAAATTTTTTCCAATTTGTGGTGCTGCAAGTGCAACTCCATCAGGTTGAACTTCTATAAAATAATTCATATCTGAAATTATTTTTCTTATTTTTTTAGATTTTATTTCAGATAACTCAACATTTTTAGAAATTTTTCGTAAAATTTTGTTTTCTTCTGGATTTTCTTTTTGATAAATTTTTAATTTTTGGCACATAATAATTTTTTATAATTAGTATTTTAACATATTTCTGTGATATAATTTAGATATGAATTTTACAGAATATAAAAATAAAATAACAGAAATAGAAAATTGAACTAAAAAAGAATTTTCAGGAATACGAACTGGAGCAGCATCAATTGCAATTTTAGATAATGTTTCGGTAATGGCATACGGAACAATGATGCCTATAAACCAATTGGCAAATTTAGGAATACAAGATGCAAAATCTTTACTTGTGACACCTTTTGATAATTCCATAATGAAAGAACTAGAAAAGGGATTAAGTGATGCAAATTTAGGATTAGCAATTTCTGCTGACTCTGCTGGGATTAGATTGTCATTTCCAGATTTAACTTCAGAAAGGCGAGTAATGCTGATGAAACTTGCAAAGGAAAAGCTAGAAGAAGGAAAAATACGAATACGAAAGGAGAGGGATGAGGTAAAAAAAGAAATTGAAAGAATGGAAAAAGACAAAGAAATTTCAGAAGATGAAAAATTTTTAAAAATGGAGGAATTGGAAAAAATTACAAAAGAAGCAGGAGAAAGTTTAGATAAAATTTTTAAAAACAAAGAAGAGGAAATTACAAAAGTTTAGGAATGATAAAATAAAAAAAGAGCGCGGGCAAAACAACCACACAGCCCGCGCTCTTTTCTATTTCATTAGAAGGTGGCAAGCACTCTTCATGTGGGGGTGGATTAACCAACGCCACACCTGCCACTCCAGAAAATCCAGAAATAGAAGGAGAAGCCTGTGGTTTAGATGGAGGGACTGGAGCTAAAGAAGGCTTAGAATGGGAGCTGTCTGAGCTTGTAAAAAGAAACTAAAAAGCTAAAAAACGGCTTAATTTTTTAAGCCGTTTTAAAATTTCTGAATTTTATTTTTAAGCTTTTAAAAAAGGATAGATATCTTCAATCGCTTTTACAGCGTCTCCCATAGCAATTGCGTTTTGTTTAAATAGAGAATCGGCGCAGTCTCCAGCAGCTCATATTCCAGCTTGGGAACTTCGTCCATTTCTGTGGTCTATTTTTATTTGTCCAAAATTGTCTTTTTCTACTAAATCATTTGAAATAAAATCAGTAGCTGGAATTGCTCCGATTTCTATGAAGACTCCAGAAACATCTAAGGTTTTTTCCTCTCCGCTTTTTGTGTCTTTGTACTTTATTCCTTTTACAAAATTATCTCCGAAAACTTCAGAAATTTCTGCATTTAAAATTCCGGTCATTTTAGGGTTTGCTAAAACATTTTCCACCATTGTTGGTTCAGCATTGTATTTTTCTCCTCTTTGTAAAATAGTAACCGATTTTGCGTAGGCTAATAACTGAGAAGCTGATTCAAAACCAGAATTTCCTCCGCCAATAACCACCACATCTTTGTCTGTAAAAAGTGGTCCATCACAAGAAGCACAATATGTTAATCCTTTGTGTTCAAAAATATCAGCTCCTGGAACTGTTAATTTTCGTCTTTTTGCTCCGGTTGTTATTAAAACCGCTGGGGCAAAATATGAAGTTTTGAAATTTGAAATAACTTCAAAAAGTTTTTCACTTTTTTTTATTTCTTCAACTATCTGGAATTCTTTGATTACAAAATCATCTGATTGGTAAAATTTTATATTTTCTGTTAATTTTTTTTGTAATTCTTTTCCGGTTATTTTTATTTCTCCAATTCAGTTTTCTAAAGTTTCAGAAACCATAGATTGACCGCCAAAATCCGGGGTAATCATTAAAGTTTTTAATTTTTTACGAGCTGCGTACACTCCAGCCGCAATTCCTGCTGGACCACCACCAATGATTATTAAATCAAAATTTTTATTTTCTTCTTTTTTATTTTCAGTCATAATTTTATTTTAACATATTTTAAAACTTTTTGAGCGCGGGGACAGACACAACCACACAGCCCCGCGCTCAAAAAAAAGCTTGTAAAAAGGCAAAATAAGTGTTATTTTAAAATAGGTTCTGAAAAAGTTTTTTTTCAGATTTTATAAATTTTTTCCTAAGGAGGAAAAATGAACATTTTAGAATATCTAGAAAAGTTTACTGAAACGTTTGGGAAAAATGAGGGACAAGAAAAAGTTCCTCATAAAAAACCAGAAAAATTAAGAGATGAGATTGCTGCTTCTGGTATGGGTGGTGGGCTTGGTCCGGAGGCTGTGCAAGTTCCAGCGGAACAGTCAGAAAAAATCTCACCTGAAAATTTTGCTGGTCTTGGTGGGAATTCACCAACTTTTTTAGGGGGTGAATAATGGCTAAAAAAAATAAAAATACTGGGGGT
>CAMZLL010000203.1 GCA_947311505.1 uncultured Cryomorphaceae bacterium | reverse complement strand
CATTGATGTCTTTTACAATATCCTCCACTAAAAACAGGAGAATAACATCCTTCTTTTTTACATTGTTTCATTTTTCTTTATATTCAATAAGAAACGTTACAATAAATATTATTCCAAATAAACTTGTTAATATCCATTGATGTGGTTCTATTTTATCTGTTTCATGAAGAGTGATTTCTGAATATGTTCCAAGGAGAAATACACTTAACAATCCAAGTAATAAATAACAATAAGCTTCAATTTTTTTCATAATTTTTTAGTTTATATTTCTGATAGTTAGATTTCATTATGCCAACCATTACATTCTTCGGGTATAATCTTATCACATACTTTACACCATCCACAATTATTTATATCAAAACATTCTATTTCTTTTAATGTTTTCACAATTTCTGCTGGTGTTTGTCCGTCAATATAATTAAATAATTAAGGTTTAATATCGGTTATATTTGATATTCCTGTTAATGGTATTTTTTTGTTTTAATATTAGATTGTTCCATAGTTTTTTTGCAGGATAACGAGTAGTTAGGTGTAATGCTATTGAACGTCTCGTATTAACTTTCCGCAATTAGGACATCCAAATTCTGCATAAGTATCTTTACCACCGCCATAGTCTTCATAGATTTTATAAGTAACATCATTAGGTGTATATTCTAATGTTGCCCCACAATGCTTACAAACACATCTCTTTACTACTTTTTTATCTGGTGCTTTTTTAATAATTTTTATAGTCATAATTTAATAATTTAGAAGCACATACACCTAATATTATATAAAAATAATAGACGGTTACGTGCTTGGTTTATAATTTATTTTATTTAATTAATATTTGTTTTCAATCAAAGTTCAGCATTTCTTATCGCCTACTATTCTTATATTTGGCCGTTAGCAACTATAAATTGCTTATATAAACATCTATTGTTTTTACTAAGTCTTTTTCTGCAACAAACCATTCCTCATTAGAATATAGGCTCTTTTCATAAGCAATTAACAGTTCACGTTTGTTGCTAACATCGGCTATACTTAATGCCTGTATTTTTCCTCTTGCAATAGTTATCCTATCACTTATCTCTCCGTGAATAACATCTTCTAATTCAGCAAGTAGCTCATCTATATATTTAAAATCTTCTTTCATTTTCTTTCTTATTAAATTCATTGCTTCATTTATCGGCACTAAGCATAGCCGTAATACGTTAGGTACAATTAGACATAGATACTATTCCTCCTAAATGAAATGTGAAATATTTTTTATCGTAATCTGCTCCCCATTCACTTACACCTTGCTTAATAGAAAATCCTTTAATCCATACTTTAAATGATGGTCTATTCTTTCCATATCCATTTGTAAAGATAATTTCATCACCTTTATAGTATTTAGGTCTAATATTTATATATTCTAACCATTCAAAAGGGTTTTCTGACAAACAACTTTTTATTATAACTGAATTATTTGGATAGTTATAATTACCATAATATTCTAAAAATCTTTTTGTCCAATAAGGTTTTATTTCACGATATTCCTCTGTTTTTTCGCCAGAAAGTATCATATCAAACCATTTCTTTTTTAAATTCAAATGTAAAGTATTCATAAGATTAGTTAAAGTGGCTAATACAAAATATAGTGAATAGCCGATTAAACATTTATTTTAAGCCGAAACTTTTAGGGGGTCGGCTACTCACCATATTCTTGTACGTTACCTTGCATTTAAAATAGCGGTTAATTTATCAGCATTTTCAATAATAAAATCACCAACCATTGTTATATTTTCATTATATGCAATTTTTTCATTAACAATTAACCATACTGCCTTTTCAAAGTCTATTTTCTTTTGTAGCCTTATTGCTTCTGATTTTGATTCTACTATTTGTCCATTTGTTAACTTATAAGATTTAATTTCTTTCATTTTTAATTAACTTTATGAAAAACAGTGGGTAATAAAGTATATAAACCAATGCTACTCTCGTTTTTCTGTTAAACATTTATTTAATTAATTTTTTACTTCAAAATCGGCTACTTGCCATATCACTGAACGTTAGTTCCTCCAAATATAAGTTTTTACCAAAGTGTCATTCTTCCAAACATTCCCACGCAAACTATCCATATCATACGAACAAGAATGTACAAATACAATTTTGGGTTCAAACAATTCGTTAGTTAATTCAAACTCACGTTCCCAATGTTCAACGTAATGCGTAATCCAAACAGTATCGGTACGTTGTTCGTGAAAGTCAACGTAATATTCAGGGCGCATGAAATTATTTCCTGTTACTCTGTTAGACCATGCCGTCATTTCGTACTTGAATGTTGGCTTTTTTGGAGGAGTAATTTCTTCTTCCTTGTTACATGATATTAGTATCATGATTAATGCTAAAATTGTTAGTAGTGTTTTTATGTGTTTTTTGTTTTTATTGTTAATAATTATTTGTTATAGTGTTATCTAGGATTTGATGGGTTAAAAATTATTATCGAATTTTTAGGTTTATCAAGTCTTGTTACTAATTTATTTTAGTTTTATATTAAATGTTATCTTTTAAATTACGGCAACGATCGCATACACAGTGACCGTTATTTGCAAGTGTAAAATTTACATTGTTTAATTCTATCGTCAGGATGCAGCGGTTCTATAAATATCTTTTTAAGTTCACAATATAATTCAGGATTTGATGGGTCATTTTTCCCATCACCTGTATTTATCATTTTTGGTACTGTGCAAGTGTCGCAAATACCAGCAGATAACACAGGCTCATACCCAATAGGGCGTTCTGTGTTAGATTTTAAGTTTTGCTCTTTTTTTGACATTTTTGTAAAATTTAAAGTGAGTATATTTAACTCCCAACTTGCCATATTCAAACCGTTAGGTGTAATGCTAAGAAGCGTATCTTATTTCAAATTTATATTTAGTCTTAGTTTCTTTAACGCTTACCCAAAACGATTTCCAATGATTATCTATTTCAATTTTTACTGCGTTTTTATGACATTGCAAAGAATATAAAGTATTGGTTAAATCAAATATGTTTTTTTCGTATTCAAATTTATCTCCACTAATTTGATATTGTGCTACATATTTAGCAACAACTTTTAATAAAATATTATAATCTATTAAACTAAAACTCTTTATCTCTATTGATTTATTCATCTTTTTTTTTTAGAAGCATATATACCTAACATTATATAAAAATTATTAATCTCTACTTGTTTGTTCCGCTTCATTCTCGCTTTCTTCTAAACACTTTATACACCATATTTCTGTCCCCATTTCCCATAATTCATCCCCATCTTTTGCTTCTTCTAATCTTGGATGACGATGAAGAAAAGATGTTCCTAATTTCCCTGTTCGTGTAATGTCCTTAATAAAATCATTTCCACTTAATTCTTTTTTATTTTTACTTATAATATTCCTTTTCTTTTTAATATGAAAAAAGCCACCAGAATTAACTGATGGCTTTTGATTTCAAATATTAACCAGTTGATTTATTAAAGTAACTTATTCATGCTTCCAAAATTAGGTCTATAAACGGTTATCTTATATAAATCAATATTATTTATTAACACAAATCTATTAAGACTACCATAGTCCCCTCGTTGGTCAAAGTTTGTTTGTTGAAGTTTAGCTTTACCCTTGGCTTTTTTCATAATAGCTAATTGGGTACCGGCCTCTTCGATTTGCATTTCTGGACTTTCCAGTATTGCCTTTTCTTTATATAAATTATGTATAGTCATGTCCGCATGATTTATCACGACTTGACTAAGGCTGGCAACCTGTTCTCCAGGCAGCACATAATTTACACACTCTGACTTCTGATAAAAGCCATCCACATCAATTTGTTCTGTAATTGCAGAAGTCATAAGACTAAAAGCAAACAAGAACAAGATTGATAAAATCCATTTTAATGGTTTCATAGTGTTTTGTTTTTGGTTAAACATTTATTGAATTACAAATATAGAAAAATAATTTTTAACAATCATTCTTCTTATTTTTGATTATTATTAATATGGAAACAATAAACAGAACAATAGCATAGAAAAAATTATATCCTAAAAAATTATCCATTATTGTATTTCCATATATTACAGAATCATTTTCTGAAAAGATATAGGTTAAAGCTTCAATAACAATTATTAGAGCTATTATGACAAGTACTCGTAATGTTTTCATATTAGTATTGTTTGGTGTGCTTTCGACAATATTCTTGATACCCTACTTCAAAATCTATTGGCGAATATTTTCTTAAATATTTACCATATTTAGCTTTATTTGATCTCATTTTACCACCAATGATAAATTCTTCTTCAGAGAGGTCTAAACCTGTTTTATTTAGGTAATTTTCGTAATGTTTTCTAGTAGGTTTCATATGGCTAAAAACTCCTTTCCTGTTACAATAGCAGCAGTAACATCACTAACATCAGCATTGGTCTTAAAATTATTACGCATCAAAGTTTTTAATTGCCAGGCAATATATTCATCTGATAGTTTCTTTTTTTCAAGTTCTTTGCAAACGAAAATTAATCGTTTAACATTTTTATCTGTTATTTTCATAAAATCTTCTTTTTTCTTCTTCTTTACTATGTAACATTTCTTCTTTACATTCTTGTAGAATAATTTCGATTTCTTCTTTTTTATGTCTGTCTTTAATAGAAAGTTCCCCAAGCTTCTGATTGAAACATTCAGCCAGAGCAAAGGGAACATTATCTATTCTCCAAAGTAAAAAATCATCACCTGATAATATCAATTCAAAAATAATTTATCGGTTTGAGGAGCATATTTACGTAAGAGAAAATCACTAATTTTCAAATGATCTTCAATCTTTGTATCAATATTGTATTCACTGTGGGTTGAAACTTCGGTAAAGTCATTAAAAATTTCCCATAGTGTCATTGGTTCTTCTTGTAAAAACTCCGGCTTTTTAATAAGTCCTTGAGTAAGTTTACTAAGTTCGGCAAGATTTATTGGAGCATCATAATAACCTTTTTCATAGGCTCTTCTGGTAGCTGCAATTTGTAAATCTCCAATAAGTTCTTGAATTTGTCCATTGCCGGCTAATTGAATAGTTTTCATTTCTTCAATTACATCAATATATTTATTCCATGTTTCATCAATTCTTGGTAACCAACCATGAAACAATTCCATAAATTTATCAAAAGGCAATCCTTTTCGACCATTTGTAGTAATTACATTAGAAGCACCCATAATAGTCATATTAGAGCATATAGCGATGTTTGTACCCATTGCTAATGTTACACCCTTATCAGTGATATTATAAGCAATAGACATGTTCATTTCGTCTGTTTTTAAGCTATTCAAATGTAGAACACCAATCATAGAACGGAACATACTTGCTTTAATTAATCCTAATCTTTCAGGATCCATTTCGTGAACAACACCAATACGATTTTTAGGAACATAAATTTCTCCGGGAGTTACATCGTAAGATTGTTCAACATTGTTTATAATTGTTTCAATGAAGTCTGAATGTTTCATTGGGAGTCTTCTATTATACTCTCCACGGTTATTTCTTACACCGATACTTGCCTGTAATTCTTCTAATGTGATAGCCATAGCTTTGTTATCACCCCATTCAAGTAATTCTCTCATACTTTTTCTGTTTTTAAACTGTTAATATATTGTTGTGAATAAATCCCTTTTCTAGAAAGAGATTCGAGTTTGTAATATCTATATTGTATTTTTTCCAAGTCAATATAACGAGGAATTAAACGTGAGAATTTATCTGAGGTATCATATATTTTACAAACATATGAAAATTTACCTTTGTTACCATCTTTATTTGAAATAGCAAATACAGACAAATCGAATCGTAAACATACATGTTTTGCAGCATCATAGAGATATTGTGGATTATCTGAAAATAATAAATACTTTCCCATAAGTCCACAATTAGGTTTAGCTTCTTCTTCTTTTAATTCTTGATAGTGCTTCATATTCTTTTCTACAATATAGAATGTAAAGTCCTCCTTTTTGATAGTTGAAATTGTTGGTTCCATTTGGTTATTCTTTTAGTTCAAAATCTAAAATACCAAAGGTTAAACGTAAAAACATCTTCATATTTCCTTTGGATTTTTTATAATAACTTTCCAATCCTTTAAGGATATTGTAGGATAAAGATATATTTTCTCTTTTAGTGCCATAGATATACCATAGATCGCCTTTATAGCGTTGGATATACCCTTTATACTTCCCATTAAGTTTATTGCGTATAACGGGATATTTGCCTTCAAACTCTTCCGGTTCAAAGTCAATAATATATCCAAGTGATACGGCATAATCAATGAGAGTTTCTTTTTCTTGTTTTGAAGGAATAAACTCCCTTAGTTTTATATGTTTCATTTTTCGATAAATTTATGTTTTATAACTATGACTTATCATTAAAATACGATAAGCATGTTATTTAATTTTTTTTATTATTTTTGTGATATGCTTATAAGAGATATTGAAATAGGAAAATCTGTTCTAATTAAATTAAAACAATTAGCAACCACCGGTAAATGGAATTCATATACCGAAAAGGATACTTATACCATAAATCTTATAATTCAACGTATTCTAAAAGAAAACATCAAAAAGAAAAATGGTATAGATTTTCATCTCTTTAAGATCAGACCTAATATTCAAATGTTGTTTTTTCTAAAACTTCGGATAAGAAGATATTTTCGGAAAAAGAAACAGTTGAATGAGCTAAATGCTCGGTTAAGGGGTCTAATATAGTATCAATCAAGATACTGTTAGACTTCTTTTCTTTTTTTAAATCTTCTCTAATTTCATTACTGGCCTGAATAAAAGCATTCCATTTATTTAGTTTCATCGCTTAATTGTTTTTTAAATTGTGAATATTTTAATCCCAAATAAATAGCAGCAGGACTAGAAATAATTAAATTATATGGATATATAATTCCACCTAAAAGAATACCCAGTACTGCAATCAATATTACTATTAAAT
>CAMZLL010000202.1 GCA_947311505.1 uncultured Cryomorphaceae bacterium | reverse complement strand
TTGCATTTACTACAAATATAGGATTTTCATACTCAAATCTTTTTCTAGGTCTAGAATTTATCAAATCCAAAAACTACTATTTTATAGTGATTCTTTAATATAAATAATCTATTTTTGATTATGACCAATAAATAATTTTAACTTATGAATAAGTTTACTCACACTATTGCACTTCTTTTTATTTTTTCTCTTTTCTTCACAAAGAACATTGCGCAGAACAATAACCAAACAGCTAAATTAGTCAATCTTCAAAGGGATTATATTACCGAGAATAAAGACGAAGCAATACCTCCTTTTAATCAACAAACAGTTTTATATTGGGTCAATCAAGGTGGTTATAGCATATATTTTCATTCAAATGGGATTACTTTTAAACAACGAAAAACAAAAAAAGATGATTCAAGTGAGGAGACTAATAATACTTATAGAAGCTGGGCAATAAAATTTGATAATGGCAATACGAATAACATAACGGCTCAAAACAAACTACCTCATTACAGTTGTATTTATAAAAAAGAGAAAGGAAAAATAATAAATATTAATAATTCAAATTATAAGAGTATTCTTTATCAAAACGTATGGCCAAATATAGATATCAAATTCTACATTAAAAAAAACAAACAAGGATTAAAATACGACATTATCCTACGTCCCGGAGCAAACGAAAAAGACTTTACCTTTAAATATGATAATGCAACAATTAAAACAAATGAAAAAGGAGAATTAATAATAAATACTCCCTTTGGTATTTTTAACGATCAAGCTCCAATATCTATTAACATCAATAACAACGAAGAAGTACCTAGTAAATTTAACCCCACTAATAATAACCTCTTAAATATAAACATTGGTAAACATAATATTGACGACACTATAATTATAGACCCTTGGATCACTAGCCCATTATCATATGGAGATTGGGCAAAAGATATTGACTATGATTTTGATGGTAACACTTACGTTCTTTTAACCAATTCTTGGGTTGGACAAGATATTAATTTTGGACCTACTATTTTACAACATACTATTGATTACGAAGTTGCAAAATATAATTCTGCCGGTGTTTTACAGTGGTCTTTGTTTTTTTACGAACGATGGCCAGGTGATTTAACGGTATCAAAAACTAGCAGTGAAATTTATGTTTCTAATCTTGGAACTTTTTCTTCCTCCACGCCTAATCCGAATGACGCTTTATACAGAATAGATAACACTGGTGCAATACTAAATATATATTCAATGGTATCTAGTGATAATAATGAGTTTATAACACTTAAATATGATGGCTGTAATAATGAATTAATCGTTGGAGCAGGAGGTACAAAAGTCTTTAGTCCATTCAATGTTGGAACCGCAAACGCAACACTAAGCTCTTACAACACGCTTCACCTATGTGGGAGTAGTGGATTAGCTACTCAAGATGTTTGTAATATGGCATTAGACCCTGACGGAAGCTCTGCTTATTTCTTAGTAGGTGAATCTAGTTTTTATAGCCATGATCCTAACTGTAACCAAAAGATTTTCAAAGTACCTTTAGGAGGTTTAACCCCTACAACTTGGAGTGCCCCTACCACATATTCGTTTACAGAAAATGCAAGAAACAATGGAATGGTATGCGGAAATCAATTTCTATATTCGTATGATGGTTCCACTTTATCACAATGGAATAAATTAAATGGAACACTGATAAATTCTGTTGTTACCGGAGGGGTTAAATTTGTTTCTGGAGGGATTGACATTGAATCTTGTTCAGATTACATTTATGTAGGAGCTGGAAATTCTATAAAAGTATATGATGTTGGGTTAAATTTAATCACAACTTATAATCTACCTGGAAAATGTGCTGACTTAGTGCTAAATCAAAATGGAAAATTATTTGTCTCTGGAGAAAATTTCGTCTCTGAAGTAGACATTTCTAGCCCATTTACGATGACTTCTACGAGTGACACCTGTAATCTTTGCTTAGGCACAGCAACAATAGACGGATGCTTTTCTAATTCTTCTGAGTTTTTATGGAGTCCTAGTGGGCAAACATCCAAAACGGCTGTAAACCTTTGTCAAGGATGGCATAAGGTAACCGTAACAGATGCAGGAACCTGTAATAATTCATATGATTTTAGCCAAGTTGATTCTGTTTTTGTAAATAATGAATATTTGTCTATCGATTGTGAAGAACTGATCGTTGTAGAACCTATAATTTTTGAATTATTAATTCCCAATACGTTCTCTCCTAATAAGGACAATAAAAATGAACAATTCACAATAACACTTAATGGAGATATTATAAATAAAGGAGGCGTTTTAAATATTTTCAATAGATGGGGTGTTATCATCTTTACTTCCACTGATGATATGATATGGGATGGAGGAGAAAGCAGCACTGGTGTTTATTATTACACCTTCGAGTATGATAATAAAAGCTACTCTGGTAATATTACTTTATTTAGATAAAACAACTAAAGGTGGGGTCTGAATATTAGGGTTATTCATCTAAAAGTGTGGAAATAAATATTTATTATTTAAAATATAAGTGGTTCTACTACATTTCTTGTGGCTTTTTGTAAATTAGCAGAATTACGATAGAAGAATTTTTCGCTAATTTATTGACCTTTCCAAAATACTGGGAAGTTGAAAAAATAGAACACGATATAGATACCAATGAGGGAGATTTTATACGTAAATGACGAACAGGTGGTTAGCCATCATTCCAAAGCGATAGTAAAAAGCCTTAGAACCGAAGATGATAACTTTCTAAATGAGATATCTGCTGACAAAATAGATTGGGAAGCTCCTGAACTTTACTATGATTTATTGTTTGACAAAATAAAATTATTAAACGTATCCGTACGGCTAGGCGGTATCTTTTCAATAAGATTCCAATTTTAAGTAAATTAAAAAAAGAATGATAAAGACGTTTTTGTATCTTTGGTCTAGTAAAAAATGAAAACTATATTTTGGTTCAATATTTGAATACATCAAAATGTAAATAAAATTAAAAATAGATAAAATGAAAAAATTAGTTTCAATAGCTTTAGGGATGATGTTAACAGTAGCTATGTTTGCTCAATTACCAGATGTAAAAATCAAAGATTTAGAAGGGAATTCTGTTGATATATCTAAGCTTAGTAATAATGGGAAACCTATAATTATTAGTTTTTGGGCTACTTGGTGCAAGCCTTGTAAAGCAGAACTAAATACCATCGCAGAAGAATATGAAGATTGGGTAGATGAAACCGGTGTTAAAATGATTGCTGTGTCAATTGATGATGCACGATCTACAGGTAGAGTAGAACCCTATGTCAATGCACAAGGGTGGGAGTATGATGTTCTTTTAGATCCAAATGGAGATTTGAAAAGAGCTATGAATGTAAACAATGTACCTCATACTTTCTTAATAGACGGAAAGGGAAAAATTGTATGGGATCACAACAATTATGCTGCTGGAGATGAAGAGGAATTATATGAAGAAATTCTTAAATTGACCAAATAAATTCCTAGCTTTAAAAGCTTTTATAAATTTACTTTTACGTAACGATGAATCTAAATAATAGTACAACGTTTATTATTACTTCGCTTGGGATATTTTTATCTCAGGCGTTTTTTGCTCAACACAAAGAAGATTCTAGATCTTATATAAGTGGAAATGTTCAGGCAATCGCACAATACTATAATGCAGATTCTTTAATTAATGCCGCTGATCCCGATCATAAAATGGGAATGAATTCTTTTGCCAATATTAATTTTAGAAAAGGAAATTTTTCTGCTGGTACACGATTTGAATCTTATTTAAATCCTTTGGAAGGGTATCCGGTTGGTTTCAAAGGTAGCGGAATAGGATATCGATATGCTAGTTGGAAAAACGATGATGTAGAGATTACTGTGGGTAATTTTTATGAGCAATTTGGTAGTGGAATGATTCTAAGAATATGGGAGTCGAGACAATTGGGAATTGATAACGCTCTTGACGGAATAAAACTTAAATACAATCCGTACAAAGGTGTTTATCTAAAAGGGTTAATAGGAAAACAACGTTTTCGTTTTGATGATGGTCTCAAAAATGGAGACGGATTGGTTAGAGGTCTTGATGGTGAGGTAAATTTAAACGAATTATTGGATAGCACATTTGACAATAGTAAGTTCAAAATAACTTTAGGTGGTAGTTTTGTAAGTAAATATAATAATGACAATGCTACCCCCGATTTTATAATGCCTCATAATGTAGGTGCTTATGGAGGTAGAATTATCGCTAGATATGGAAAGGTTAGATTTTATGGAGAATATATAACCAAAGAAAATGATCCTTACCCAGATCCTTCTGCTCCTAAATTTAATTATTTATATAAAAATGGCGAAGCTGTTTTGTTGAACTTAGGCTATTCTACCAAAGGCTTTTCAGTAGATTTTAATGCAAAACATCAAGACAATATGCTTTGGAGATCTACTAATGTATCTGCGCTGCCAACGGATTTGCTAATCGGTTATAGCCCTGCGTTATCAAAACAACACACCTATGCTTTGGCATCTACTTTGTATCCTTATTCGCCCAATGCAAGAGGGGAAATAGCCTATCAATTGGATGTTTTATATAAAATACCTAAAAAATCTAAACTTGGAGGCAAATACGGATGGGATTTGGGGTTGAATATCGCAACCGCTTATGCGCCACAAAGAACTTTTATCAACGATGATTCTACATCACGAAAAATGTATTCAACTTCTATATTCTCTGCATCGGACAGTTTGTTTTTTAGAGATATTAATTTTTCGATTGGTAAAAAAATCAATAAAAAACTAAAATTAAAATTACAATATTTGAATTTTATCTTTGATGATAGGGTGCAATTAGTAGCCAAACATCACGAACTGATAATGGCTGATATTGTAGTGGCTGATTTAACTTGGAAAGTAAATAAAAAGAACTCCATAAAGTATCAAGTGCAACACCTTTCTACACTTCAAGATCAAGGGAATTGGGCTTTTGGGCAAATTGAATATGCCTACAGTCCGCATTGGTTTGTCGCAGTTTTGGATCAGTGGAATTACGGTAATACTATAAAAGAACAGCAAATTCATTATCTGTTAGCAACCGCTGGATATATAAAAGGATCTAATCGATTCACATTGCAATACGGAAGGCAAAGAGCTGGTGTATTCTGTGTAGGTGGCGTATGCAGGCAAGTACCTGCTTCCAATGGTCTTACATTTTCTTTTACCTCTAGTTTTTAAAATTTGAATTATGACATTATTAAATAAAACAATTATTGGATTCGCATTTTTAACTCTATTTGTATCCGCTTGCGATAGAATAGAAAACCCTGTGATTATTCACGACACCTCATTAGATTGGACGTTATATCCTAACGATACTACGGTGTCCCCTTACCCTTGGCCTACTTGGACTGCTAACACCAATACACTACGAAATGTTTTGTTAGAAGATTATACAGGGCATACGTGTATAAATTGCCCCAGCGCTGCAGTTGTAGCTAAAACTATAGAAGATAATAATCCCAATCGAGTTTTTGTAATGTCTGTTCATGCTAGTACCACTTCGGGGTATCAAGTTCCTGAGCTACCACATTTACCTTTGGATCACAGAACTGAAGCAGGAAATGAATATGCACAGGTCTTTAATGTGTTTTTTAATCCTGCGGGAACTGTTAATCGCACATTGACAGGTGGGAATTATTATGCTTTGAACTCTGCTTGGACGAGCATGACAGCTACTGAATTATCTAAACCTTTAGATTTTAATATACAACTTCAGTATAATTATTACCCGCAAACCAACGGACTTTTTATACACACCGAGGTAGAGGCTTTGTCTGATGCTGCTGCTGATCAATATACGATTATAAATTGCTTGGTAAGAGATACCGTTATAGCTCCTCAAATTATACCAGGGGGCACAGTAGAAGAAGAATACCATCACCATAGTATGCTCACTAATAATATCAATGGAACTTGGGGAACGCCTATCTTTGAAGGGGGAGTGTCTTCAGGGCAAAAAGAATATAATAATTTCACTTATAAATTGCCAGATCCTATTGCAGATACAACATTTAGAATAGACAATTTATCTATCATCACTTTTATAAGTAAAAATGATACTTATGAAGTAATGCAGGTTATTAAAACTAGTTTAAACTAATGAAAGCTACCTTATTTTTTATATTATCTTGTGTAATCTTGTTTTCTTGTACAGAAAATAAAGAAACTAAAAATAGTGAGTTAGATGCAGTAGTCGATGTAGAAAAACCTGCTAAATCATACAAGATTAAGGGAGAAGATGATAATACTAAAGGGGAACAAAGATTACCCGAAGGAAATTTTGTTTCTAATTATCCTAACGGAATTAAAAAAGTAGAAGGTCAAGTTTTAAATGGAAAAAGAACAGGGGTGTGGACAGCTTACCACCCAAATGGGATTAAACAAAGTGAAAATACTTATATAAACGGAGTGCTGAATGGCAAAACAGTGGTTTATCATGCAAATGGACAAATAATGTACATTGGCTATTATAAAAATGGTAAATATGAAGGTAACTGGATTTATTTTACTAAAGAAGGAGAGGAGTTAAAAAGCCTTAGTTTTAAGAATGGCATACAACTCTAGTAAGTGTTTTTAAATTGCATCCCAATTTCGAGTTAAATAAATTTCGAGCATTTTCAATTATAGCTGGTAGTTTTGCTTTGTAATACCATTAACTGATATCATAGAAAACTTTTGAATAATTCGGGTTATTGCTGCATCTTTGCAATATGAATAGCACTGAAGCTTTAATACAGTTAAATTGCACCTTCCAAAATTGGGAAGAACAGGCTATGGAATTGGTTTTTGAGCAAAAACAATATCTATTAAAATCAGCAGTTACGCCACCTATTTTCACAAAACGAGCAGAACGCTTGATGCGTATTCAAGAAGCTTGCGATTGCTTGTCAGACTCCTTATTTACCTTGCCAAATCAACAAATAATCAATTTACCCCAGATAGAACCTAAATACGCTTCGTTGTTAGTCTTTTATAGAGCTTATGAGCAACAATTGAGTTATTTTAAATTGCAAATGATGCAAAACTTAGAACCCGGAATGGTCAGTTATTGGGTGAAAAATCTAGCCCAACTCGAAAATGATAAACTAATAGCACTTAGCAGCCTCAGAGAAGCTTACCACGAAGAACATTTAGATTTAGTCAAGTTATCAGAATTTGTTAATTCAGGCGAAGTGATTAAAGAGTTATTGAAAAACGAATATAAGTCTGAATTTCAAATTACATTACAGCAAACACCTAATTTGTTAAAGGATGTTGCGAGGTCCATTAAATATGTTAATTTTGTAAAACAATAAAACAGAACAATGTTACAAGAAATTTGGGAAGGCAGTGCCACAGGAAGAATATTCGTAAATATTTTAGGAGGATTAAGTATTGTCGTTGCTATCTATCTTCTTCTTATTTCTTATCGAAAGTTACTGATTTACTTTGGTAGAGGAAAGCTAAAAAAAATAACGGTAAAATATGCCGAAGTATTTGAATTAAATCCGCCCTATGCCAAAGGAACAGTTCAGTTTGGATTTGAACTTTTTGAAGAAGCTAATGTGGAGTTTAATATCATAGACAATCATGATAATTTAGTTAAAAACTTGTTTGCTGGCACACTAAATAAAGGCATTCATCCGTTTGTATTTGATACTACTGAATTTAAAAATGGATATTATTACTACCAGTATAAGTCAGATATTCAAAATATAATAAAAAAGTTTGCAATTGATAATTAAGAATATAGCCATAGTAATAATCCTTTTGGGCGTATTTATAAATGGAAATGCCCAAAAAAAAGAAAAATTAGCAAGTTCGCATGCCTTCAAAATTGACTTTAAGTTGCCAACTGCTATTTCCAACGATGTGTTTAAGGCGTTTATGAGCGGTCTTGCTGATGTTGATTTTGCTTACCAATATCATTTTAAAAAGGCAAAAATAGTTGCCAATTTAGGAATGAAATATACTTATTGGGATATTGAACGTTCACTTTCTGGAGGTCAGTTGATCGGAGGAAAGTTAGAAACCTTTATCCCTTTTGTAGGAATAGGGTATCGAAACGATTTTTCTGAAAAATTCTTTATGGACTTTGAGCTTAAAGGTGGATACGGGCAAATCGTTTCTTTAGGAGAATCTTGCTCCACTCCTTATGTACAAATGGCTCGGTTAATAGAGCCAAAGATTAGTGGCTACATAAAAAGTAGTGACCTGATGTATTTTAGTGTCAACGTTAATTATAGCCACATGAATGCAGAATTTACAAAAGATAATTTATGTGTTACTAATTTCCCTGGTTTTACCTCAGATGCAAGCAAGGGGTTCTATCAATACTTCTCCATAGGCTTTGGGTTTTATGTGTATTTGCCTAAAATGAAACAATAACTTGTGCATAACAAATTCGTTCAACACCTCTAGCATTTTCGTGTTTCTTATTTTTGCGGTTCTTATTAAATCATACCATGAAAAAAATCGTATTACTAATAGCTATTCTATCCCTATGTTTGAATACTGTCTATTCGCAAGTTTTTTTGGAAAAAAAAGTTGTAGATACGTTAATCATGAAAAAAGACACTGTTCTTCTTTACTCAGATAAAAGTTGGGAATATCTAGCAATGGTTAATTTTAATGGTATTTTAAATCCTCAATTACACAAAATAACATCTGCGTATGGTTGGGAAGAAAATTGGGACAATGAATCTCCGTACACTTTGAAAAACGATCTTTCAAAAATGAAAGATACGCTTTGGCTTTGTACCGTAGATGATGAGACCAATCACTCTGATTTTTCTATGCCGCACCCTGGATTGGTTACTTCTACATTCAAATATAGAGGCAAGCGGTTTCATTATGGTATCGATGTAGATTTGGTTACAGGAGACACCTTGGTTAGCGTATTTGATGGAATAGTGAGATATGCCAAGTACAATGGAGGAGGTTTTGGAAACCTTGTTATTATAAGGCATTACAACGGTTTAGAAACTTATTATGCACACCTATCTAAATTGTTAGTCAAACCAAATCAAGAAATACGTGCAGGTGAAACCATTGGACTAGGAGGTAAGACCGGAAGAGCATACGGAGATCACTTACATTTTGAGATTCGTTTGTTTGGTAATGCAATAGATCCAGAACAAATCATAGATTTTAAGAATAAGAAGCTACAAAATGAAAATTTATTCATTCATAAAGGAATGTTTGAATACAATAAAAAAATACCCAATGCTAAGCCTTCAGTTGATGCTCCTGAAACAGACGATATAGCGAATTCTAGCTCTAAGGGAAATTCAATCGCTAAAAAATACCATACCGTTAAACAAGGAGATTCATTGTATGCGATGTCGCTGAAGTATAAAACAACGGTAAATAAAATTTGCAAGCTTAATAATATAAAAAGCACCAAGATTCTACATTCTGGTGATAAGATTAGAGTACGCTAAGCGCACCTAATGAAATGCAAAGATGTTTAGTTAAACTTTCTCAATTTCAAATCCAGCTTTCTTAACAGCTTCAAATACAACCTTTTCATCTTCATCATCTATTTCTACTTCAAGAATTTTATCTGGATTAGCAGTATCGACTTTCCATAGATCAACATTGTCCAATTCATTCAAAAACGGAGTTACAGATTTAATGCAATTACCACAGTTAATATTCGTTTTGTATTTAAGTGTTTTCATGATTTTTAATTTTTAGCGTTATTATAAAATTCATTTTTTTAATTTCGTCTAGCGTCTAGCGTCTATTGTCTAGTATCTATTGTCTAGTAAGTGTTAAATTTTCCTTCCCTTTAATCTCAAGCTATTCATAACAACAGATATAGAACTCATAGACATCGTAGCTCCAGCAATCATGGGGCTCAGTAAAAAACCAAAAGTAGGATATAATGCTCCAGCAGCAATGGGTATAGCAACGATATTGTAAATAAATGCCCAAAATAAATTTTGTCTAATCGTTTGCATCGTCAATTTAGATAGATTGATAGCTTTTGATATTTGCTTCAAGTCGGAATGCATTAAGGTAAGACTCGCACTTTCCATCGCTATGTCGGTGCCGCTCCCCATTGCTATTCCTACATCAGCTTGTGCCAATGCGTGCGAATCGTTTATTCCATCACCTACCATTGCAACTATTTTTCCTTGGTTTTGTAATTCTTTTACAAAATAACCTTTGTCATCGGGCATCACTTCTGCTTTGAAATTTTTAATTCCTACTTTTTTAGCCACTGTAGCTGCTGTTTGTTCATTATCGCCAGTAAGCATGTAGATTTCGACACCCATATTTTGAATCGCTTTTATAGATGTTTTTGCGCTTTCTTTTATTTGGTCAGCCACTGCAATTACCCCCACCACTTCAGCTCCTTTACTAATTAAAGACACCGTTTTTGCTTGGTTTCTTAATGCCGTAGCTTTTGTATTTAATACTTCAGAGATTGATATATTGAGTTCAAACATTAGCTTTTCATTTCCTATGCAATAGGTAATTTCATTGTACTTAATAGACGCTCCTCGTCCTGTGTAGCTTTCAAAACTGCCGTCTATTTCTAATGCTGTTGTAGTGGATTTTAAATGTGTCGCTATTGCCTCGGCTATTGGGTGCTCTGATTGTGATTCAATTGTCAGCACTATTTTGGAAAGCAGTGCTCCTTCATTATTTTTACTCCATATTATATCGGTAACTGTGGGTTTTCCTTCTGTTATCGTTCCTGTTTTATCTATTAATAGGGTGTCTATTTTATAGGCTGTTTCCAGCGCTTGGGCATCTTTTATGAGGATCCCTTGTTGCGCTCCCTTCCCCAATCCTACCATTAATGCTGTGGGAGTAGCCAGACCAAGCGCACATGGGCAAGCAATAATGAGAACAGTAATCAAACTCAATAAAGCATACGTAAAGGGAGGTTCTGGACCAAAAACATACCATAATATAGCAGTTGCAAGAGCTATTGCAATGACTACGGGTACAAAAATTCCAGCAATTTTATCAGCGAGCTTTTGTATGGCTGGTTTACTAGCCTGAGCTTGTTCTACCAAGTGTATAATCTGAGCAAGCAAGGTGTCGTCTCCGATTTTAGTTGCAATTATTCTCAAAGCCCCCTTTTGATTTACTGTTCCTGCGAATACGGTGTCTTTTTTGTTTTTTGCTATGGGTATAGGTTCGCCCGTTATCATACTCTCATCAATATAAGAAGTCCCTTTTTTTACTCTACCATCTACAGGTATTTTGTCTCCAGGTTTTATGACAATCAATTCGCCTTTTAAAATAGACTCATAGGAAATTTCTAACTCTTCCCCGTTTCTAATTGCAAGCACTGTTTTGGGCTTTAAACCTATTAACTTTTTAATGGCAGATGAGGTTTTACTTTTTGCTTTCTCCTCAAAATACCGACCTAATAATATCAATGTTATGATGATAACAGCTGATTCATAATAAACGTGAGGCGATAGTCCTCTGTTGGTGAAGTATTGCGGATATACGGTGTTGAATAAGCTGAATAAAAAAGCCACACCTGTACTCAGGGCTACTAACGTATCCATACTGGTAGATCTATGAAGTAATTTTTTCCAAGCTACCTTGTAAAATTCAGAGCCACTCCATACAATAACAGGTGTCGTAAGTGCAAGTAAAATCCAATTTTCAAACGGAAGTTTCCCCATAAAAAACATAGATATAACAAAAACAGGGATGGAAAAAAACGCAGCAAAAATAAGCTTGCTTTTCAAGGTAGCTAATTTCTTTTCTTCTAAATCTTCAAATGTTTTTTGAGCTTCTTTGGCATTTCCTATTAGTAAATCATAGCCAATTTCTTGAACTTTTTTTCTTATTTGTTCAATTGTAATTTTGTTTGGGCTATAAGTAAATGAAACCGACTGATTGGGGTAGTTAACAGCCACAGAAACTATTCCGTTCGTTGGTTTTAGATAAGACTCCACACTTAGGGCACAGGCAGCACATGTCATACCTGACACTTTGTACGATTTGCTTACTGTACTTGTATCTTGTTCATTTTTCATATTCGCAAAGTTGCGATTATTTAGAATTTTAGAGCTTATGAAATTCCGTGTAAAACTTGTAACATTTTGATGTCATTCACAAAAAATATTATCTTTACATCTCTATTTTTTTATTACCAAATCCTATAATCTAATGAGATGTTTTGAATCCTTGTGGTAGGAACTTGCTTTCCCCGAGAGAGTTGAGAAACACGATCGGTTACATACAGTTGCAGCTCTGAAAGCATGATAGCACCATCTTTATCTAAGTCGGCAGATTCATTTCTCAGACCAAAAAGCAAACAATAGGTAAACAACCCATTTTTCCATTCATCACTTTCCATGGCTAATTCTGCACCACCTGCCGAAGATATTACGGTCGTTCCGGTTCCTCTTCTAAGGTCAGAAAACAATTCGTTCATCATTTTAGATGGGCTGGCACCCGATACGGAATGTAGTGCTGGACCTACAGATCTAAACAAAACATCGCCTGTTTCCTCTGTTTCTTCTGTGTTGTCGCTTAATATATCGTCTTCTTCTACTTCGCCACTATGGCAAGTGTCCATTATCATTATTTTTTTGAGAGGAGCTATTCCATCTAACAAACCTTCTAATACAAAGTAGGCTAGCCCGCCTTTTTCTGGATGATAAAAGTTAACGTCATGTGTTCCAAAATAGTAATTATAGTCTGCATCTAAAAGTCCATGTCCTGCTATAAATACAATTACAACATCATCTATGGTGGCATCTTCAAAAAAGCTTTTTAAGTGACTAATATTTTCTTTTGTTGCCATTTCATCGGTAATGGTTTTGGTAATCACTTTGCCGTAAGTACTATTTTCATTATTGAATATGTTAACAATGTCTTTAGCGTCTTTAGAGGCGTAAGTTAAGTTGAATTCACTGTTTTTATACCTAGAAGCACCTATGGAAAGCAAATATAAATTGGGTTTTATTTTCTTTGTGTAGGTTACTTCAACTGTTTGCTTCAGACTTTCTATTCCCTTTGTGTTTGCTACAGCTATTTGAATCTTATTAACACCAGAAGCTAAATTTAGTTTGATTTTCTGAACACTTCTTTTACCGCTTATTACTTTTCCGTTTAGTCCATAAATGGGTACATCATTGATCCATATCAAAAGCTTGTTCAATTCGTATTTTTTGTCATTTGCTGTTAGGTTAATAGTAATGTTGTTTACGTCAGAGTTGAGAGGTAAATTAGCGAGGTTGTTGATTTTAACGGTTGGGATATTGACGATATCACCAAGCTGATTTTCGTTTAAACCTAGTTTTTTTAAGCGTTTTTCGTATGCCTTTTTGTATAACTTAATCAAGCCAAAATCAGTGCTGCTCATAGCTTCTAAAACCAAATCTGGTCGATTAAATTTTGCGTCAAATTGTTCAAACGGGTACGCCTCTTTTCCTACTCTGAATGAAACCAGCTCATGTCCTTCTTTGGCTACTTTGTAGTAGTTGTTTGGTGTTTTAAAAATTGCATTATCGTTCTTTCCAACCATTGTATAGCGTTCTTTTCCTGTCTTAGGATCAAAAGTTCTCAGTTCTCCATTTTTTAGACTGATACCCACATATCCATTTTTATCAATTTGTATGTCTGTTATTAAGTTGCATTTAATTGGAGGAGAGGAGGTGTGAGCTTCTGTAGTAGGGTTAAAAAAATGAACCGTATTGTCGGCTATTGAAATAATGTAATCTAACGGTTTGTGAGTCATAACAGGAAATCCGTCTAGTTTTACTTTTTTGAAATCTTTAAATTCTTTTATAGGGTCATAGTCGCCAATATTGGTTATGTCCTCAAGGTTTAATGACCAGATTCCAACTGGAGTGTTGATAAATAAAATGTTTCCTCCGTGGTTGAATCCTATAAATGGTTTTCTGATATAGGGTGTTGGAATTTTAAAGTCGAAGACCTTGTCCCACGTTTTGGTACTCCAAATAACCGTTCTACCCGTATTGAAAACAGAAATTAGATAGTGGTATTTTTCAGAAATGGCTAATGTGTTGGCAGATTGTAGATACGAACTTACTGATTTTCCTTTTTCTGCATCATCTACTGTCAATAGCTGGTTTTCTTTTTCTGAGCTATCCAAATAGATAATAGAAACAGGAGTTTTTCCAGCGCCTCCTACCACGAGGTATTCTTCGTTTGGCGAAATGAGAAAGTCGTAAAATTCCTTTTGCCCAGTTTTTAGATAATCTAAGTATTCAGGTTCTCCATTTTTCAGCGAATAAAGCCGTATTTCATCCTTTTTAAAAGCTGTGACCATTAAGTTTCCCTTTTCAGAAATCACCATTTTATCTTCTTGAAAACCATATCTTGCAAACGCAGCTTTTCCGGCTAGCTTTGAACCTTCAAGTATCCCAGATTTTCTATTGTTGACAGCACTCAATGTTTTTTCTTTTGCTTTTTCAGAAAGAGCACTTATATCCCGTTGCGCCACTTTTTTTAACGTATTAAGTTTAGAAATAGTAGGGGCTTCTTCATCATCTTTACCATCGTCAGTAGTTGAATTTATCAAATCAGCTGATTTGTTCTTAAATTGATCTTTTGTGCGTTCTCTTACTTCTATTTTTCGTTCGTGTAATTCTACATCGCCATATCGTTCACCAATATTCAAATTCCAAATATCAAGATGGTTTCCTCTTAGCGTATAGAGTACATTTACAGATGGGTTATATGTAAATGCATCCACAGGGTTTACATCTCCTTTTAATGTTTTTACGATTTTATTGTTGTTGATGTCCCAAATCTGAATGACATTGTTGTTGGAGTACACGTGTCCCAACAGGAATTTCCGATAACTAGAAGAGGCTATTGAGTTTCCTGAGCTAGAAAAACAAAGTGCCTTAATCTTTTCTTGTTTTTCGTTCGTTTTTAAGCTAAACGATAACTTTTGTGTGTTCAAATCAAAGATTTTAATTTCTCCTTTGTTGGCAGGAAAAGCAATCAAATTGTTTCTTCTATTTACAGAAATAGCATCCGCAGCAACCTCTGTTTGAAAAGTGTTGGTCATTGTAAAATCCGGAAGTGTATGTGTAGAAATTACTCCAGAATAAGAAATTGTTAGCAATTTTCCATTTATCCATTCTACATATTTTAAGTCTTCTTTTTTTATTGATTTGAAACGCTTTTTTTCAGAGAAAACCTCCAAATCTATAATTACAACCTCTTTTTTGTTTACGGCCACAGCACAAAGATCGCC
>CAMZLL010000201.1 GCA_947311505.1 uncultured Cryomorphaceae bacterium | reverse complement strand
TCAATCTAATTTGGCATTTATGAACAATCAAAACCGTTAGGAAATGAAAAAAGCAACCATTTTAATTCTATTAATTTGTATGCAATCTTCTGTATTTGGACAAATTAAAAACTTAGTTCTCGAAGGTGGCGGTGTGTTGGGCATTGCATACGTGGGAGCGCTAAGAGCTTTAGAAGAAAAAAACAAACTAAGCGATATAGAAAATATAGCGGGAACTTCTGTTGGAGCATTAACGGCTTCATTGATGTCCGTAGGCTATGATTCTAAAGAATTAGGAGCTATTATGAGTAATCTTAATATGAAAAAATTTAACGATGGACGAGGAATGTTTTTTGGAGGAACCAATAGAATGTTTAAAAAATATGGTTGGTATCGGGGTGAGAAATTAAAAAGTTGGGTTAATGATTTATTGTTTGAAAAAACGGGGAAGGAGAATTTGACTTTCAAGGAACTTCATGATTTGGCGATAAAGGATTCAAGGTTTAAGAATTTGTATGTTACGGTGACTAATTTGTCACAACAAAATTGGCAAACGATTTCGTATTTGAATTTTCCAAATATGCGCATAGCAGATGCGGTACGAATGTCTGCATCTATACCTATGTATTTTACCGCAGTTTTTATGGACAAGGAAGGGAATGTATATAAGAAACCTCAAAAGCACATTGCTACTGATGTAATGGCAGACGGTGGGTTTGTTAGTAATTATCCGATTCATATTTTTGACTCTACCTATGCTCTTCACGAAACTTTGGGGTTACAATTAGACCGGAAAGAACAAATATCTAAAGGTGGAAATGAGTTGGCTCCTTATGAAATTAACAATCTAAAAGACTATGTGATGGCTTTTTATACTATAGTTTTGGAAAGTATGAATCGTACAAGTTTAGAGCCAGAAGATTGGGAAAGAACGGTGTCAATTAGTGATTGTGAGATAGGTCCAAAAATTAAAAAAATGCCAAAGGAAGATGTAGATAAGCTAATAAATGCTGGATATGAAGCTGTCAATACTTATTTTGCGCAATAATGATATTAAACTGGTCTTTCAATATTCAAGGTGTGAAATAGCTAAGGTTTGGGGGCAGTTTTTTGGCAATTTGTAAAATTCACAATATTAATCCATACGAATGGATGCTAGATGTCATTGATAGAATACTCGAACATAAAGCGAATAAATTAGAAGAATTATTACCGCAAAATTAAAAGCCAATTAATAATAATTAGACGTAGCGTTACCGAACGCTTACAAACAGATTCATTAACTCAGAACATCTTTTCGCTCTGCATCAAGTCGTAATAAGATGAATGTCATGATGGTAAAACCTAATATTGCTGAACCACCTTTACTAAAAAAGGGTAGTGGAATACCTATAACAGGAGCTAGTCCGATGACCATTCCAAGGTTAATCATAAAATGAAAAAATATAATACTTGCTATCGAATAGCCAAAAATACGTGTGAATTTATTTTTCTGTCGTTCTGCAATGAAAACAATTCTACTTAAAAAAGCTAAATAAACAGCAAGCAAAAATAAGCTACCTACAAATCCTCTTTCTTCTGCCCAAGAACAAAATATAAAATCGGTACTTTGTTCAGGTACATGCTGATACTTATCGTTGCTAAGTGTGCTTTGAAGGTATCCTTTTCCATAGCCTTCACCCGAACCTATAGCCGACAGTGCTTGGTATATATTATAGCCTGTTCCTTGTCTATCTAGTTTTAAGCCAAATAGATTTTGAAATCGATTCTTATGCCTATCTTGAAACACATTATTGTATGCCCAATGTGATGAAAATACTAATAAAATAGCCAAAGATGAATAGATGATGACTTTTGGATAGTATTTTTTTCTCAGCCTCGGAAGTACCAGTGCTTTGATAATAAAAAAAGACAATAGTCCAACAGCAAAGATAATACCCGCAAAATAAGAGATGCTTTCCCAAGAGTTTGCATTTCCTTCGACATCCTCAAATGCGGCCAAATATACACTTAAAACAGCTAATATAATTCCAAAGAAACCTCCTAGTAATATGTTTCCTGACAACCCTTCTCTGTAAAGTACAAATATGAAGGAAAGAAATATCAAGCCAGTACCTGGATCAGGCTCTAATACAATCAGCACCATAGGAAGTAGTAGTAGAGCACCTACTACCATTTTTGTTTTAAGGTTATGAATGAATACTCCTGTAGTACTGAGATATTTTGCTATACCTAGTGCTGCTGCAAACTTGGCAAATTCGGCAGGTTGTATGGTAAAACCTCCTACTTTAAACCAACTATGTGCTCCCTTGATGGCAGGCATAAATAATACGGTTATTAATAATAAAATAACCATAGTGTAAACTATATAAGCTCTATTTCTAATAAAAGAACCGTCTAAGAGAAGTATGGTAAATCCTACTAATAAAGAGATGAGCATCCAGTAAAATTGTTTTCCATAGGCTTCCCTCCAAGAGAATAAAGATGGAAATTCTTCATTGTAACTTGAGGAATATACGGTGGATAGCCCCATAATAACAAGTATAAGATACAACACTAAAAGATATTTATCCAATCTTTTCCAAATATTTATTTCTCTACTCATTTATCTAAAAACTTGATGTTTGGTTAAAATAGTATTTTCCAAAATTCTCTTTTCCTTTTTTAAGCCTTTTTCGGATAATTCATGATTTAAGTATTTCTCTACCATTAAACTAGCGATTGGTGCCGCCCAAGTGCCACCCCAGGTTCCGTATTCTACATAAACAGCTATTGCAATTTGGGGATTATCTTTTGGTGCAAAAGCGATAAATACTGAATGATCGTTGATGGTATCATTTGCGTTTTGAACTGTACCTGTTTTTCCACAAATCGTGATGCTATCAATCTGGGCTCTTCTGGCAGTTCCGCTTTGTACTACGAGTTCCATAGCATTTACTACAGGTTCAAAATGAATACTATCTACGAAGGTATAATTCTTGACTAAATACTCGGGGCGTTTTTCGCCATTTTCACCAATTTTTTTAACTAAATGAGGAGTGTAATAATATCCTCTATTGGCTATAATGGCAGCTAAATTTGCCATTTGCAATGGAGAAACTCCAATTTCTCCTTCCCCAATAGCGTTTGAATAAATAGTACTAAAAGCCCATCGATGTTTGCCGTAAGGGTTTTTAGTATTTGGAAATTTGGTGTCGTAATAATTAGCATTCGGAATATTCCCTGTCTTTATACCAGGGATATCAGTGTTTAATTTTACACCTAAACCAAATGATTGAACAGCTTTTGACCATTTTTCTATTCCGATTCTACTATCTTTAAAAATACTAGGGTTTTCGCCTCTTTGAATAAGACGTTTATACACTTGGTAAAAATAAGGATTACAAGAATGCTTGATGGCAGTAATCACATCATGAGGGGCTTCATGGTTGTGACAATGAATTAAACTCTTATTACAGGCAAATCCTGTGTTTTTAGTGATAAATCCTTCTTGCATTGCCACCAACGGTCTCTTTCCAGAAAGAGATATACTTTAATCCCATTAAGATGCAAAGGCTTCGTAATTACTTAACATGCAGTCAACGGTTCTGGAATTAGTCCGGAAGTCTTAGGACGCTAAAAGAACACAAGATGTCTGAAGGAATGTTTAGGTTTAGAGGTAAGAGTGTCTCACCCTAATGGGGAATTTGGAACTTCCTAAGCACAAGGTGGATTGCATATTAAAGAATAGATGTTTTACTAGACACATCATGCACAAC
>CAMZLL010000200.1 GCA_947311505.1 uncultured Cryomorphaceae bacterium | reverse complement strand
GTTGTTCCCATTTTAATTTTTTTTGAGAAAGTAAATGGTTAAAAGAAAGTAGGGTTATTATTGTGATTAAAATTTTCATTTTATAAATTAGGAAACTTTGAGTAAGAGATTCAGTTTGTTGAAAACAATTTAAATTTAATGACAAACTTACCTTTTAATTGTATTTTTAGCTCTATATCAATCCAATTAAAAGGTAAGTTTGTCATTAAATTTAAATTGTTTTAAACGAACTGAATCTCTTACTCAAAGTTTCCGAATTTATAAAATGAAAATTTTAATCACAATAATAACCCTACTTTCTTTTAACCATTTATTTTCTCAAAAAAAATTAAAATGGGAACAACTTGAAGTAAAAAGAGGAGCACATGTTAAATTAATTTCTGGCGAAACTTTTAGAGTAAAATTATACACAAGAAAACAAAAAAGGTTAAACGGCAAAAAAATAGAACTAAAAGGGTTCCTAATTTTTGTATTAGATAGTGCTGATAACGAACAACTTTACTTATCAGAAGATTCTTTATATTTTGAACCCTGTTGTTTTGGTTCTGCTATAAAAAAACAAGATCATTTTATTAATATAGAGATACAAGACACATCATTAATCATCATTGAGAATAAATTATATACCATATTAGGAACTTTAATAATTACAAATGAGCCTTTCGAAGATCCATTTTTATTAGAAAATATAACAATAATAAAATAAGCATTTGAATATAACTATTTCCCTAATTACATCATATAAAAGGATATGAAAAGTAAAATCAGACTACAGCCCGAACGAATCATAAGTACGGTAGAGCGTTTAGAAAAGCGTATAGCAGATAGATTTCCAGAGTCTGGACTTCGAAAAAACTGTGTTGAATTTTTAGAAATATCTAGATTGACAAAACAAAATATCGAATGGATTACCAAACCAAACATCCCGCTTAGACTATTCTCTCATTTTATTATAGCTATAGGTCTTGGAGGCATCATCTATAGTGTATCTTATGTTAAGTTTGAAATTCACGATACTACAATCGCCAACATTGTAGCTATTTCGGAGGCCGTTTTTAACGACATCATTCTACTTGGAGCTGCTATTTTTTTCTTAGTAGGGATGGAATCTCGAAGAAAAAGAAAAAAAGCATTAACAATGCTCAACGAATTACGGGTGATTCTTCACGTAATAGATATGCTACAACTCACAAAAGACCCGAGTTTAATCAACGAAACACTTAGGCAAACAGCAAATTCACCAAAAAGAAGTTTGACCAAATTTGAAATGGAAAGATACTTGGATTACAGTTCGGAAATGGCATCATTAGTCGCAAAAATAGGAGCATTGTACTCTCAAAGCCTCCCTGATGAAGTAGTGGTGCGTTCGGTAAATGAAATAGAGTCTTTATCTACTGGATTGAGTCGTAAAATTTGGCAAAAAATCATCATTCTAAATCAAATGGATTCAGAAGACTAGAGCAAGCTATACGAACTCATATTCAGAGTTTATACCAAATGAATTATTCCATTTTCATCATATCATCATAATTCTTTCCATCTCCTCCTGGTACTGGTGGACAAGAATTTCTTTTAGATTTCATCAGAAATGCAAAACGGACAGTAAATATAACAGGACGATATCGACTACTAAACACGCCATAATCAGACCTACCTCTCTCCCATTCTGCAACGTTGAGTATTGGAGTTTCTAGAGTAGGGATGATAAATAATTTTTGCGTAGCTTTTATTCCAAATCCAAGCTTATAATGCAGAGAAAAAAGTAAATTATCAGTATTATCCTGATACGGAGATCCCGAGGTTTCGTACTTTTCTGAAAATTTATAATCTAAGTTTAGCCCCAAGCTATTTTGAATAAACATATAATCAGATAGTTGAATAATATTATTGATATTAAAATTGGCCAACACATAATTTTGCTTAAATAGACCCTTATTCCCTTCAAACTCTTCTGATCCACTTAACCTTTTATAAGCAAGGCTATAATCGTAATAATTAAAGATGTTACCGCCTCCAGGAAACAGATGCCACCTACCAAGCTCTAAATAAATAGCCAAACGAGCATGGGGATTCACATCGGGAGCGCTATCTGCTTTGGGCTTAAAACTCGGAGTATAAGTCAAGCCCGGTGCAAAGTGCCAACCTTTTTCTTCCCATCTGTTTTTCTCGATTAAATCTCGCTTTTGACGATTGGTATGTTGTGCATTAACATAAAAGACACTTGATAGTAGTAGTAATGCGAATAGAACTGATTTTTTCATAACGATACATTTATTTTACTAAAGTAGGGTATTGCTTTAAATATAACAAATTGCAATAAAATTTGTTACACCAATACTTTGTGGAAAACACTCATTTTGCCTTTACTAAAATTCGAAACTAACGATAGTCAATTCACTCTAGCACCATACAAAACCAGTATATCATTATATTTCTTTCAGTAATTGCAACGCTTCAGCAATGGATTGAACACCTTCATAACGAAGGCGTAACCTTCCATTTTTTTCAGCCATATCTGCCTTATGATGATTATCCTTGATATAATTTAAGACCTTAGTAAATTCTGGCGATTGATAATAAAGAGATTCTTGATCGGTTACAAAAGTACAAATCAAGGTACTTTTCTTCAAAATTAACTTTTCAAAGCCAATTCTTTTTGCCAACCACCGAAGCTTTACCAACTCTATTAATTCTTCAGTTTTCTCTGGTATTTCTCCAAAACGATCCATTAATTCTTTTTGGAAAGCATCTAAGGACTTATCATCTTCGCAAGCGTCTAACGCTCTATATAATCGAAGTCGCTCTGTGATATCATTGACATAATCATCTGGAATAACCAAATTCAAGTCGGTTTCCACCTGACATTCCTTTACAAAATCTTGATTTGCCAATTCCTCTTTAAATAATTCTTTAAATTCTGTTTCCTTTAATTCGTGAATGGCCTCGTCTAATATTTTCTGATAAGTATCAAAGCCTATATCGCTAATAAAGCCACTTTGATTGGCTCCCAATAAATCTCCCGCTCCTCGTATGTCTAAATCTCGCATAGCAATACTCAACCCACTCCCCAAATCACTATATTCAGCAATAGCATTCATCCGTTTGCGTGCTTCCTCGGTAAGGTGATGTGCCTGAGGAGTAAACATATATGCAAATGCTTTTTTATTACTTCGCCCTACTCTACCACGCAATTGATGCAGGTCACTCAACCCAAAATGATGCGCATTATTAATTATAATGGTATTGGCATTAGGAATATCTATACCCGCCTCTATGATTGTAGTTGCTATCAACACGTCATACATTCCCTCCATAAAATCCATAATGATAGCTTCGAGTTTATTCCCTTCTAACTGTCCGTGCCCCACAGCTACTCGCACATCGGGACAAAGCCGCTGTATCATTCCTGCTACTTCTTTGATATTTTGCACTCGATTATTGACAAAAAACACTTGTCCACCTCGTTGCACTTCATAATTAATAGCGTCCCTTATGGTTTCCTCGCTAAACTGCTGAATGATAGTATCTACAGGATATCTATTTGGTGGAGGCGTATTGATTGTACATAAATCTCTAGCATTCATCAAGCTAAATTGCAAAGTCCTAGGTATGGGAGTAGCGGTCAAGGTCAATGTATCTACATTTGCCTTGAAAGTTTTGATCTTATCTTTTACGCTTACACCAAACTTTTGTTCTTCATCTATGACCAACAACCCCAAATCTTTAAACACAACACCTTTGCTTGCCAGCTTGTGTGTTCCTATAATAATATCTACCCTTCCTTCTTTTAGTGCATCTAGAGTGGCTTTATTTTTCTTACCTGTCTTAAATCTATTGACATAATCTACCGTTACAGGCATATCCTCTAGTCGTTTACTTATAGTCTGATAATGCTGAAATGCCAACACAGTAGTAGGAACTAAAATGGCTACTTGTTTGCCGTCAAGCACCGCTTTGAATGCAGCTCGAATAGCTATTTCTGTTTTACCAAACCCTACATCTCCGCATATCAACAAATCCATAGGAGAATCAGACTCCATTTCTTCTTTTACTTTAGCAGTAGCGATAACTTGATCGGGAGTATCTTCAAACATAAATGACGCTTCCAACTCTGTTTGCATATAGTTATCTGGTGAAAATGCAAAACCTTTGCTTGCTTTTCTTTTGGCGTATAATTGTATCAAGTCAAAGGCAACTTCCTTTATGCGTTTTTTTGCTTTATTCTTAGCCGCTGCCCAAGCTGGAGAACCTAATTTATGCAACGCAGGTGTTGTTCCTTCCTTACCTGTAAACTTACTGATTCGGTGTAGCGAATGAATGCTTACATACAAGATGTCACCACCTTTGTAGAGTAGCCTAACGGCTTCTTGCATTTTGCCGTTTACATCTATTTTTTCCAAGCCCGAAAACTGTCCTACACCGTGATCTATGTGCGTTACAAAATCACCTTTCTGAAGATTGTAAATTTCTTTTAGGGTAAAGGCTTGGCTAGATTTTTTGAATCCTTCTTTTAGTTTAAACTTATGATACCTTTCAAATATCTGATGATCGGTATAGCAGGCTATCTTCAAATCTACATCTATAAATCCTTCGTGTATATTCAATTCTAGTGGTGTGTATTTAACATCCTTACCAATATCTGCAAATATTTCACTTAGCCGTATCAATTGATGATCGTTGTTGGCGCATATTATATTGATATATTCTTCTTCTGATTTTGCATTTAAGTCTTCAATCAATAAATCAAAATTTTTATTGAAAGGAGGTTGCGGCTTCTGACTAAAATAAACACTAATAGCATCCTTAAAATGAAATTGCTTTCCAAACTCAATGACACGATGCGCACTGATTTGTTTTTCAAAATCAATAGGAGCAAGATATAATTGCTGCGGAGACAGTCGTTTAACATCTCCATCCATCTGATTAAATGCATATAGCGCCTTGTCATACCCTTTGATGATTTTAGCTTTTGCAAATTCGTAATCTTTCAACCAAATACACGTATCTTTAGGGATATAATTTAGAAAAGACTCTCGACTTTCTTCTATTAATTTCATAGAAACATTGGGGACTACCGAAAACTTCTTAACGGTCTCTACTGACAATTGATCTTCAGGATTGAAAATCCGAATGGACTCTACTTCATCGCCAAAAAACTCTACTCGATAAGGTAAATCATTAGAAAATGAATAAATATCTACAATACCGCCACGGACTGCAAACTGCCCTGGATGATACACGTGATCTACTTTTTCAAAGTCGTATTCTATCAGCAATTCATTGATAAAGTCAATTGAATAATCTCTATTCAGCTCTATTTCTAAAGTGTTTTTTTCTAAGTTTTTGCGGGTTACTACATTTTCCACTATCGCCTCTGGATAGGTTATTACTAAGGTGTTTTTTCTTCTTTTCCTTATTGTATTCAACACTTCAGTTCGTAGTATGACGTTTGCATTGTCTATCTCCTCTATCTGATAGGGTCTCCTATACGAAGCTGGATAAAACAAAAGGTTAGTACCTCGTTTTATTCCCGTTATACCTTCTAGGTTATTATAAAAATATGCGGCTTCCTCCTTATCAGATAAAATGAACAAATAATTCCCTGGCTCATTTGTAAAAACACCATTTGCCACAAATCCCTCAGCAGAACCGATTAAACCATGCACATGAATCTTTGAAGATTCTTTTTGCAATAAATTACAAATTTCCTTTACCAAAGAGGCATCCGTGTACAGGTGTTTTAAGACTTCTAAATTCATACGAAGGACAAATATAAGAAGGAATCATGATATGAGCTCCTTGCTTAAAGATAATATCCAATAGTTTTTATACACGACTACATTCCCATAATAAAGATCTTTTCTAAGAAGCAGACATTAAATTTTGAAACCAGCACAGAGCTGTTATTCCACATAACCAATATAAAATAGTCCAATAAGTCATTTTAAACAACAAAGATATCGTAATTATAACCAATTTTGGTTTTGATATATTTACGACCATACACAGCTTATCACCTCCGCTCCCACTTATCTTTCATATCGGTTTTGAAGTAATTGCTTCCTTTTGGCTTACGCTTCTTTTTAGCAAAATGCCCTGACAAACGCCACATAATCAGTCCGCCAATCAAAACCATAAACGCTAGTAAAACCAGCTTAGTCATTCCTTCACTTTCTGGGCTCATTTTTTGGTAGTATTTGTTAATGCTTGTTCTAATATTTGACCAAAGCGATATACATCATCAAAATTATTATACATTGGAGCTGGAGCTATTCGGATAACATTAGGCTCTCTCCAATCTGCTACAACGCCTTCTTGAGTAATATAATCAAACAATGATTTCCCTTTACCATGTGCTAATATAGATAACTGAGCACCTCGCTCACTTTTTTCTTTAGGAGTAATGATTTCAAAATTCACATCTTCATATCTGCTAGATATATCATTGATAATAAACTCTAAATACCCTGTCAACGCATCTCTTTTTTCGCAAAGAGCCTCCATTCCTATTTCAGCAAACATTTCTAAGGCTGCTCTGTGTGCTGCCATACCTAGAATAGGTGCATTACTAACCTGCCAAGCTTCTGCTGTGGCTATTGGCTTAAATTGTTCTTCCATTAAGAATCTCGTTTCTTTTTCTTGCCCCCACCATCCTGCAAATCTATTGAGTTCTTTATTACCTAAATGTCTTTCATTTACAAACAAACCACTTACACCTCCCGGACTCGAATTCAAATATTTATAGCCACACCAAGCTGCAAAATCTACATCCCACTCGTGCAATTTTAGGTTAATATTTCCAGCAGCATGTGCTAAATCAAACCCAACTAAGGCACCAGCCTCATGTCCCCACTTGGTAATGGATTCCATATCCCAAAGTTGCCCAGTATAGTAATTCACACCGCCAATCATTACCAATGCTATCTCGTCTTTATGTTCTGCTATCAATGCTTTTACATCTTCCATTCGGATGATATGTTCCCCTTCTCTAGCCTCAATTTGAAGCAAAGCATCGTCAGGGCTATACCCGTGAAATTTAACTTGTGTTTGTAAAGCGTATTGATCGCTAGGGAACGCCTTCTTCTCACAAAGAATTTTGTACCGCTTGGATGTAGGTTTATAAAAGCTGACCATAAGTAAGTGTAGGTTCGTTGTCAAACTGTGAGTTACGACTACTTCTTCTGGTTTTGCTCCAACAACAGCAGCAGAGTTTTCAGTTAACAGCTCATGATAAGGCATCCAAGGGTTTTTTGCATGAAAATGACCTTCTACTCCCCATTTTGCCCAATCTTCTAATTCTTGAAGTACATATTCCTTTACTTTTTTGGGTTGCAACCCCAGAGAATTTCCGGTAAAGTAAACAACGGGGTTATTAGTAAATGTAGGAAAATGAAATGCTTTTCTGTATTTTTTTAATGGATCTTTTTCATCCATTTCAGCAGCAAATGTCTGTGTGTTTTGATACTTCATTATATTAGCGTTGCGTTGATAAATAGTGTCTAATCGGAAATATATCAAAATCAAAAATACTTTTTTTTCGAACAAACACTAAGTTACAAAGTTATTAAAATGAAGCATACCTAGCCCAAAAATAACCAAGCATCTTTTTAAATCTATTTTTATATACTCAAAAAGGATATTATTTCAATTAAATCTTTGATGGTAGTCTAATTATTAGGATATTTGACATTTATTCACAAATCTTGTATGTATTATGTTAAAAAAATGGACTAGATTTCAAAAATGGACTGTTTTCTTCTTGACCTTAGCTCTTCTAATTAATTTTGGAATCATTGCTATTTTAGTTACTTCCTTAAAAATTTCTGAAGGAAGACTTCAAATTCTTGGCGACACTATGGAGGAGATGGCAGGACAACACATCATCACAACTGTGACTGTTGATGAAGACATTCCATTAAAACAAACCATAACCGTAACAGACGAAATAGTGGTGGATATAAATATGGTTGTAAAAACAACCATTCCCTTCACAGCTGAAATACCTGTTTCTGAAGAAATGATGGTTCCTTTTAAAATTGGAGTTAAGGATTATATAAAACTTGACACAACGATAGAAATAATAGATCAAATAACAATTGCTGTGGACGACAGCATTCCTTTAAACCAAAAAGTAAAGCTACCAATTTTTGGTAAAGACAGAGGTCCTTCGATGCCGATACACGCAATGATTCCTTTGAAGCAAGACTTGAGAGTTTCTTTTAATGAAGCTATGCCTATACATGCAGTTGTTCCTATTGACTTATTAATTATAGATACTTTACCTGTGGGGTTAGACATGCGAATTCCGGTAGATTTAGACATCCCGCTCAGCATACCTATTACTTCATCGGCTACCATATCATTTAGAGATGCTATGCCAGTAGATGCCATGATTCCAATTAGCCTTTCTATTCCGGTAGATATTCCACTGAGTGAAACAGCACTAGCTTTTTACTTCAAAAAAATGGCGGGGCAACTTAGAGGTCTAACGAGTATGGAATTGGACAAATAAACTGCTGCTGCTTCAAAAGTTGTGGGTTAGGAATAACTCCAAAGTGCTAAATTTCACAAGGTTGTTATTTGACAACCTGTTTATTATTACAATTCAAAAATAGGATTTTTTGTTTAATTTCTTAAGTTTTTTTTATTGAAACTATTTTCATCCAATTCAAACCAATTTAACTTTAATATGGCATTACTGAAATTTTAATGGATTTTTTTAGTAATGCTTTTTTTTAGTTTTTTTTTAGTTTTTTTTTAGTTTGATTTCCATAGTCAGTTCCAAAAATCTGAGCTATTCCTAGCAGGGCAAATAACCCACAAAATCCATAAACAACATATTGAGTTGCGTCAATTACTCCAAATTTAGGATTTAACATTATTTTAGAATAATCGGTATTATAAATATAAACATCTATGGGTGAACCTATTTTCCAATTCTGCCCTTCCATTTTTCTATCTACACCATATTCTTTACCACTTATACGATAACTTATTTTTTTAGATTCAACATTATACTCAACATCAAATATACAGGTGTGAATTATGGGTTCTACACCATGAAATGTCCCTCCTAAATGAGTATTATAAGTTGAGTTTGTTATTTTACCTTTTACTACAAACCAATCTTCTTTTTTTTATTTCACTTTTTCAGTGTTAAAATAATAGGCTGTTGCACCTGTAATACTTAATATCAGTAATAAATATTTACTCATGTTTTTACGTATTATAAATTACATCTCTATCTACAATTATAGCTGAAGCGTTATTTGTATTTTGAACCTCATCTTTTTGTATTAGCCCCTTAAAAGTTCGGACGAGATTACACAACGAAAAGTATAATAAATTTGCAATTATGTCAAACAGAAGAACATTTAGTAAAGAGAAGAAACTTGCGATATTGAAAGAGGCGCAAGAAAAAGGGGTAACCGACACGCTAAGTAAACACGGGATATTTCCCGCTACGTATTATTCTTGGAAGAGAAAATACGAAGAAATGGGAGCGCCTGGTTTTCGTCACGGGATGACGCCAGCTCACTTAAAGGAGATAAAACGCTTAGAAAAAGAGAATAATTTATTGAAAAAGTTATTAGCTGAGAAGGAATTAGAAGGACATTTAAAGGAT